>DASTKY010000109.1:0-5945 GCA_035715495.1 Gaiella sp.
GATGCACGGCGAGGGCGTGCGGGCCCCAGACCCGCTCGCACTCCTCGCGCGTCTCCCCGATCCACGCCTCGCGGAAGAGCGCGATGCGCGGCTCCTTCCCGTGCGCGAGCGCGCTCGCCCGGTAGTCCTCGGCGAGCCGCGCGGCGACGTGGACGTCACGCTGCGGGTCGACGATCCAGCGGTCGGCCAGCCGGCCGGCCCGCTCGAGCCCGCGCGGCGCGTGAGCGCCGATCCAGAACTCCGGCCGTGGGTCGGAGTACGGCTTCGGGGTGATGTGCGCCTTGCTCCGGAAGAACCGCCCCTCGTACTCGTACGGCTCGCCGGCGAGGGCCAGCTCGAGCACGTCGACGATCTCCTCGAAGATCGCCTCGCGGTCGTCGCGCGGCACACCGAACGCCTCGAAGTCGGGCACCTGATGCGCGATCCCCATCCCGAGCACGACCCGCCCGCGGGTGATGTGGTCGAGCATCAGGAGGTCCTCGGCGAGCCGGACCGGGTGGTGGAGCGGCGTCGCGAGCACCGCGGTGCCGAAGCGGATCCGCGTCGTCCCCTGCAGCAGCCCCGCGCCGAGCAGGAGCGGCGAGACGAAGGCTCCGCCGCGCGCCTGGTGGAACTCCGTCATGAAGACGGCGTCGAAGCCCGCCTCCTCGGCGACCGCGACCTCCTCGCGCAGCTCGTCCCAGAGCACGTCGAGCCCGGCGTCCTTCGACTGGATGGGGAGAATCACGCCGAAGCGCATCACGCGGCTCCTCTCGTCGGGGTGAGGTCGAGCGCCGCCGCCACCGCCTCGATCGTCGCAAGCGGCCCCTCGCCGTCGCCGGGCTGCGCGGCGGTGACGACCATGATCGGCAGGTCGATTCCCGAGGCGTGGAGGTCGCGGGCGCGGCGGACCGCCGCCTCGGCGCCGAGCGGCGTCAGCCGCTCGACGGACTCGTCCGAGACGAGCGAGAGCGCGCGCTTGCGGTCGCCTCCGCGCCACGCGGCCTCGACCTCGTCGAGGTTCGGGATCGATCGCGCGAAGTTGTCGCGGTGGGTCGAGACGCTCGCGTACTGCAGCACGTACCGGCGCATGCGCTCGCGCGCAACGTCGACGTCCGGGCCGGCGTACGCGAAGAACGAGGCGATCACGAGCAGCTCGTCGGGGTCGCGGCCCGCGCTGCGCGCGCCCTCGCGGAGCAGCTCGACGCCCTCGGCGGCCTCCGCGGGCGGGCACCAGGTGAGGAACGCCCCGTCGGCGAGCTCGCCGGCGAGCCGGATCATCTTCGGCCGCATCGCGGCGAGCACGATCGGGATGCGGGGGCCGGGTGGCAGCGTCAGCCGGAAGCCGTCCGAGCGCACGTGCTCGCCGTCGGCGGCGAGCTTCTCGCCGTCGAGCGCGGCCCGCAGCGCGGGCAGCGCCTCGCGGACGTACGCGAGCGGGGGCGCGAACTCGCGGCCGTGCCAGCGCTCCACCACGGTCGGGCTCGAGACCCCGACGCCGGCGAGCACGCGGCCGGGGGCGACGGAGGCGACGCTCTGGAACCCCATCGCGAGGAGCGCCGGCGAGCGCGTCGCCAGAGGGACGACGCCCGTCCCGAGCGTGACGCGCTCCGTGGCCCCGGCGATCGCCGTGAGCAGCGCGAAGGCGTCCGGCCCTGCGACCTCGCCCGCGACGACCGCCTCGTAGCCGTGCGCCTCCGCCGACCGCGCGAGGCCGACGAGCTCGCCGAGCGAGAGGCCCTCCTCGACCGGGATCGAGACGCCGAGCCGCATCAGCCGTCGCCGAACCGGGGCGGGCGCTTCTCGACGAAGGCGGAGACGCCCTCGACGTGGTCGTCCGTCGTGAAGAGGAGCGCCGTCATCTCGACGCTCTCGGCGAGGCCCTCGTCGGTGTCGCGGTTCACGAACTGCTTGCCGAGCCGGATCGCGAGCGGCGGGTGGCCTGCGATCCGCTCGGCGACGGCAACCGCCTCGTCGAGCAGGTCCCCGTGCGGCACGACCTTCTGCACGAGCCCGATCTCGAGCGCCTGGCGGGCGTCGATCACGTCGGCGGTGAGCGCGAGCCAGCGCGTCCAGTGGCGGCCGATCACGGCCGGGCCGCGGACGACGCCGTAGCCCGGGATCAGGCCCACCGTCGCCTCCTTGAAGGAGAAGGTCGCGCGCTCCGACGCGACGACGAGGTCGCAGGCGAGGGTCAGCTCCGTCCCGCCGCCGAACGCGATGCCGTTCACGGCCGCGATCACGGGCAGCTCCGCCCGCTCGACGGCGTGGAACGCGTCGAAGACGCGACGGAGGTGGCGACGGACGGCGGTCGTCCCGTGGAGCTCCGCGAACGAGGCGATGTCCCCGCCGGCGGAGAACGCCTCGCCCGCGCCGGTCAGCACGATCGCGCGGACGGCGTCGTCGGCGTCGAGCGCGTCGAGCACCTCGGGAAGCTCGCGGAAGAACGTCGGCGACATGGCGTTCCGCTTCTCGGGCCGGTCGATCGTGACGATCGCGACCCGGTCACGGCGCTCGATCCGGAACACCTCGAAGTCCCGACTCACCGGGCTATCGTAATCTAACGGCCGTTGGTTTGATAAACACGACTTCCGTGCCACCGAACAAGCTGATGGGGCTGGACGCGGCCGTGGAGCTCGTGCCCGACGGGGCGCGGCTCGGCATCGGCGGCGTCCTCCTGCGGCGGAAGCCCATCGCCCTCCTCGAGGCGCTCGCCGACGCGGGCCGTCGCGACCTCCGCCTCTACTCCTTCCTCGCCTCGCTCGACGTCGAGCTGCTCGTCCGGCGCGGCGCCGTCGCCGAGGTCCACGCCGGCTACGTCGGCTTCGAGCAGCTCGGCTTCGCGCCGGCGTACTCGGCGGCGGTCGCCGACGGCAGCGTCCGCGCCTTCGAGTACAGCGAGTTCCTCTTCGTCGCCGGGCTGCGGGCGTCGCTCGCCGGCCTGCCCTTCCTCCCCACCCGCGGGGCGCGCGGCTCCGACCTCGTCGCCGAGCTCGGGATCGAGGAGGTCGCCTGCCCGTACACGGGCGAGCGCCTCCTCGCGGCGCCGGCGCTGCGACCCGACGTCTGCGTCCTCCACGCGGAGGCGGCCGACACGGAGGGCAACGTCCTCGCGCCGAGCGCGCGGGACTTCCTCTTCGACGCCGACCAGACGATCGCGCGCGCCTCGGAGCGCGTCGTCGTCACGGTCGAGCGGATCGTCCCGACCGACGAGCTGCGCGGCAGCCCGCTTCTCTTCTCCTACGAGGTCGACGCGGTCGTCGAGGCGCCGCGCGGCGCCTGGCCGACCGGCGTCCCGGGCCTCTACGGCGCCGACCTCGAGGCCGTCCGCGCACGGCTCCAGCCGGTGGGCACGTGACCGCCGCGCCCGCCTGGACGCCCGACGAGCAGCTCGTCTGGTGCCTCGCACGCCGCGTGCGGCCCGACGACGTGCTCGTCGTCGGCGTCGCGACCCCGCTCGCCGCGGCGGCCGGCCATCTGGCGCGCGCGCTCCTCCAGCCCGACCTCACGATCATCGAGGCGGCCGCGGTCGGGGTGCCCGAGCACGACGTCGCCGACCCGTTCGTCCGGCCGGACGACGTCGCGCGCTCGGCGGTCGGCGTCCTCACGCAGGCGGAGATCCTCGACGCCATCCAGCGTGGCCGCGTCACCCTCCAGTTCGTGAGCCCGGCGCAGGTCGACGGCCGCGGCGCGCTCAACACGAGCCGCGTCGCGGACGGCAAGGGCGGGCTCCGCCGCCTTCCCGGCGGGCTCGCGACGGCGGACGTCTCGCAGCTCGTCGGCCGCCTCGTCGCCTACCGCGCGGGGCACTCGCAGCGCTTCCTCCCCGCCGCGGTCGACTTCGTCACCGGCGCGCCGGGGCGGGTCGACGCGATCGTGACGGACGCAGCCGTGCTCGAGTGGGCCGGAGACGGCTGGCGCCTCGCGTCGGTGCACGACGGCGTCGCGGTCGAGGCTGCGATCGCCGGCTGCGGCTTCCCGGTGGACGCCGACGGCTGCGTCACGACCGAGCCGCCGCCCCCCGAGGCCCTCGCCGTGCTGCGCGAGCGGATCGACCCGCGCGGCCTGCGCCGCCTCGAGACCCGCGAGGGCCGGCCAGACGCGCTGCGCGCGCTGGAGGCGCTCTCGCGATGATGCGCGACGTCCGCACCATGGGCGGCCTGCTGGAGGCGCGCGCGGCCGTCGCGCCCGACCGGCCCTTCGTCACGTTCGACGACGGCACGGTCACGTTCGGGGAGATCGACCGCGCCGCGAACCGCGTCGCGAACGCGCTCGCCGGGCTCGGCCTCCAGCCGGGCGACCGGGCGGCGGCGATGCTCTCGAACCGGCCCGAGTACCTCGCGACCTGGTTCGGGATGGCGAAGGCGGGCGTGATCGAGGTGCCGCTCAACACCGGGCTCCGCGGCGACCTGCTCGCGTACATGCTCGCCCACTCCGGCGCGCGCCTGCTCGTGATCGAGGAGCGCTGGGTCGACCGCCTCGAACCGCTCCGCGCCGCGCTGCCGGAGCTCGAGCACGTCGTCGTCGTCGGCGACGGCCCGCTCACGCTCGACCACCTGCTCGACGCGCCCGACACTCCGCCCGCCGTCGAGGTCTCGCCCTACGACCCGTCCGTGATCCTCTTCACGTCGGGGACGACCGGCCGCTCCAAGGGCGCGCTGCTGAGCCACAACGCGAACATCCGCGGCGCCGTCAACACGTGCGACCTGATGGGCTACGACGCGGGCGAGACCTTCTTCAACGCCTTCCCGCTCTTCCACGTCAACGCGCGCTACACGACCGTCGTCCCGGCGCTCCTCCTCGACGACGCGCGCGCCGTCCTCCACGACCGGTTCACCGCCTCCGGCTTCTGGGACATCGTCCGCGCCGAGGGGATCACGGCGTTCAACTTCATGGGCGCGCTCGTGATGATGCTCCACAAGCAGCCCGCGCGGCCCGACGACGCCGACAACCCGGCGCGCGTCGCCTACGGCGCCCCCGCGCCGGTCGCGGTGCTCGGGCCGTTCGAGGAGCGCTTCGGCGTGCAGCTGATCGAGGTCTTCGGCTCGACCGAGCTCTGCGCCTGTGTCCAGAACACCGTCACCGAGCGGAAGATCGGCTCGTGCGGCCGCGCCGCGCCCGACTGCATCGTCGAGATCCACGACGAGCACGGCCACCGCGTCCCGCCCGGCGTCGAGGGCGAGTTCGTCGTCCGCCCGCTCGAGCCGCACATCATCGTCGAGGAGTACTGGGGCGACCCGGCCGCGACCGCGGAGGCGTTCCGCGGGATCTGGTTCCACACGGGCGACCGCGGGAAGCAGGACGAGGACGGCTGGTTCACGTTCGTCGACCGGCTCAAGGACGCGATCCGCCGTCGGGGCGAGAACATCTCGTCCTGGGAGGTCGAGCAGGTGCTGAACGACAACGAGGCGGTGGAGGAGTCCGCGGTCGTCGGCGTCCCCTCGGAGCTGACCGAGGAGGAGGTGCTCGCGGTCGTGAAGCTGAAGCCGGGGTTCGAGCTCACGCCGGAGGGGCTGCTCGACTTCGCGCAGGACCGCCTCCCGCACTTCGCGGTTCCGCGCTACGTCCGCTTCGTCGACGAGCTCCCGAAGAACCACGCGCAGCGGATCCAGAAGCCCGAGCTCCGCGAGCAGGGGGTCGAGGGCGCCTGGGACCGCGAGGCCGCCGGGTACGTCGTGCGCCGCTAGGGCGCCGGCTCAATCCAGATGGTGGCCTCGCCAGGCGAGCGAGCCGCCGTCGATCAGGAAGTCGGTGCCCGTGATCCAGGAGGCGTCCTCGGAGGCGAGGAAGCAGACGAGCCGGGCGATGTCGAACGGGTCGCCGAGCCGACGGAGGAGGTGCGTCTCGGTCTGGCTGCGCCAGACGGCCTCCTTGTCCTCCGCCGCCTCCGTGTACTTCCGGATCATCGCCGTGTCGGTCGAGCCCGGCGAGTAGGAGTTGCACCGGATCGGGGCGAGGTCGATCGC
>DASTKY010000110.1:0-4485 GCA_035715495.1 Gaiella sp.
GACCCGGACGCCGATCGGCACCTGCGCGGGACGATGATCCTCGTCCCCACCGCGACCCCCGGCCTCGAGATCGTCCGGCCCGTCTCGGTGATGGGCCATGCCGGCCGCGGCTGGAACACCCACTGCGAGGTGCGGTTCACCGGCGTCCGCGTCCCCGTCGCGAACACGCTCGGCGGCGAGGGGGAGGCCTTCCGCCTCGCGCAGAAGCGCCTCGGCCCGGGGCGGATCCACCACGCGATGCGCTGGCTCGGCCAGATGCAGCGCGCGTTCGAGCTGATGTGCACCTACGCGCTCGAGCGGGAGGCGTTCGGCGGGCCGCTCGCCGAGAAGCAGACCGTCCAGAACTGGGTCGCGGACTCGGCGGCCGAGATCCAGGCGTGCCGGCTCCTGACGATGGACGCCGCGCGGAAGATCGACGAGGGCTCCGAGGCGCGCGTCGACGTCTCGCTCCTCAAGTTCTACGCCGCGAACGCGCTCGTCCAGGTGATCGACCGGGCGATCCAGGTGCACGGCGCCCGCGGCCTCACCGACGAGACCCCGCTCGCGCAGATGGCCCTGCACGCCCGCGCCGCGCGGATCTACGACGGGCCCGACGAGGTCCACCGCATGGTCGTCGCACGGCAGATCCTGCGCGCGTTCCGCACCGGCGACGGCTGGTCCTTCTCCTAGCCGTCGGGCCCGAGGAACGAGGGCGGCCGTCCGACCGTGCCGTCGTCGCCGGTGCGCGGGCCCGGCACGCGCGGGAACCGGAACGCGAGCGGCTCGCGGCCCGGCTGCACGACCCACGCCTGGCCGGTCTCGCCGGAGGTGAGCGCCGCCCACGCGCCCTCTGCGACGTCGGCCGCGGTCAGCAGCGGGAACCGCGCCGCCCGAAACCGCTCCTTCGTGTCGGCGGCGAGCATCGGCGTGTCGGCGATGCCCGGGCACAGCACGTTGATCGCGATCCCCTTCGCCGCGAGCGTCGGCGCCACGCTGCGGACGAAGCCGACCACGGCGTGCTTCGTCGCGCCGTAGACCGGGTCGTCGACGATCTCCATCAGCCCGGCGAGCGAGGCGGTGCAGACGATCCGGCCGCCGTCCGGCATCACGGCGGCGAGCCGGCGCACGCCGAGCACGACCCCGTCGACGTTGACGGCGAGCGCGCGGCGGTACGCGTCGACCTCGATCTCCGCGGGATCGCGCGGTCCGCCGAGCACGCCCGCGTTCAGGCACGCGACGTCGACGGGGCCGACGGCCTCCCAGTGCGCCGGGTCGGCGACGTCGAACCCGGTCGCGAGATCGAGCGACTCGACCGCGAAGCCCTCGGCCTCGAGCCGCTCGACGAGCGCCGCGCCGATCCCGGACGCGCCGCCCGTGACGAGCGCGGTCCCGGCGCTCACGGCACGAGCACGACCTTGCCGATCGAGCGCCGCTCGGCGACCGAGCGCAGCGCCGCGTCGGCCTCGGCCAGCGGGAAGGTCGCGCCCACGGTCGGCTCGAACGCGCCCGCCGACCACCGCTCGAGGAGCTCGAGCGCGGCGGCGCGCACGACGTCGGGCCGCAGCTTCATGAAGCGGCCGAGGAAGAAGCCGACGACGGTCGCGTTCCGGCCGACGAGGAGCGCCGGTTCGACCGGCGCCCACTGCCCGCCCGCGTACCCGATCGCGACCATCGCGCCGAGCGGCTGCAGCTGCCTGAGGCACGTCGCGAAGACCTCGCCACCGACCTGGTCGAGGATCACGTCGAACGGCTCGAGCCCCGGGACCTCCTCGTACCGCACGGCCGTCGCGCCGAGCCCGCGGACGTGGTCGAGCTTCGCGTCGGAGCCGACCGCGCCGGTGACCTCGGCGCCGAGCGAGCGCGCGACCTGGACGCCCGCGCTCCCGACCCCGCCCGCGGCCGCGGTGACGAGCACGCGCGTGCCGTCCCCGACGCGCACCTGGCGGGTGAACGGGATCCACGCGGTGAGGAACGCGAGGAGGAACGCCGCGCCCTGCTCGAACGTCGCGCGCTCCGGCAGGTCGAACACCCACTCCGGGTCGGCGACGGCCCGCTCCGCGTAGCCGCCGCCCTGCGCGCGGACGAACGCGACGACGCGGCGGCCGTCGTCGGTCTCGCCGGCGATCTCCGAGCCGGGCACGTAGGGGAGCGGCGGCGACTGCGGGTACCGGTCCTCCTTGATCAGGACGTCGGCGTAGTTGACGCCCGCCGCCCGGACGTGGACGAGCACCTGGCCGTCGGCCGGCTCGGGCTCGGGCAGCTCGCGCAGGTCGAGCCGCCGTTCCTCGTCGAGGACGACGGCCTTCACGACGGGGTGCCCGAGCGCTTGTGTTGAAGCAACACAAGCGTTGCCTAGCGCCCGGTGAAGCTCGGCGCGCGCTTCTCGATGAACGCGGCGACGCCCTCGCCGCCGTCGTCCGAGCGGAGGCAGCGCATGAAGCCGTCCACCTCGCGGCGGAGGCCCTCCCCGAGCGGCAGGTCGCGCGTCGTGCGCGCGAGCTCCCGCAGGACGCCCACCGCGTGCGGCGACTGCGCCGCGATCTGGCCGGCGACCGTGAGCGCCGCCTCCTCGAGCTCCGCGGCGGGGACGACCCGCTCGACGAGTCCCCAGGCGTAGGCCGTCTCGGCGTCGACGAACTCGCCGGTGAGGTTGAGCAGCATCGCGCGGCCGGGGCCGACGAGGCGCGGCAGGCGCTGGGTGCCGCCGCCGCCCGGAATGAGGCCGAGCTTGATCTCGGGCTGCCCGAGCTTCGCGTCGTCGGCGCAGATGCGGACGTCGCAGCACATCGCGAGCTCGAGGCCGCCGCCGAGGCAGAAGCCGCGGATCGCGGCGACGAACGGCGTCCGGGCCGCGTCCAGCCGGTGCCCGAGCGACTGGATCCCCCTGGCCGAGCCGCCCTCGGCCGCGCCACCCACCGCGCTCTCGCGCAGGGACGGGAACTCCTTGATGTCGGCGCCGGCGACGAACGCGCGCTCGCCCCCGCCGCGCAGGAGGACGACGTGGACGCCGTCGTCGGCGTCGAGCGCGTCGACCTCGGCCTCGAGCTCCGCGAGGAGCGCCGTCGAGAGCGCGTTCATCGGCGGGTTGTCGATCGTCACGAGCGCGATCGCGTCGCGCCGCTCCGTGCTGATGTACGTCCCCATCTAGGCCGTCTCCCCGGTCGTCGTCGCGAACTGCTCGCGGAGCGCAGTCTTGCGGAACTTGCCCACCGCGGTCTTCGGGATCTCCTCGACGAACTCGAACCGGTCGGGGAGCCAGAACCGCGCGAAGCGCGGCTCCAGGTGCTTGCGGAGGTCGTCCCCGCTCGCAGACGCGCCCTCGCGGAGCACGACGACGGCGAGCGGCCGCTCCGACCACTTCTCGTCCGGAACGGCGATCACCGCTGCCTCCGCGACGGCCTCGTGGCCCATCAGCTCGTTCTCGAGCGCGACCGTCGAGATCCACTCGCCGCCCGACTTGACGAGGTCCTTCGCCCGGTCCTGCACCTCGACGTAGCCGTCGGGGCCGATCGTGACGATGTCGCCGGTCTTGAACCAGCCGTCGGCGGTCCAGCGGTCGGCGGCCTCGGGCGCCTCGTAGTACGAGGAGCTGATCGACGGCCCCCGCACCTCGAGCTCGCCCATGCTCTGCCCGTCCCACGGGACGAGCCCCTCCGCGCCGCGGGCGCGGACCTCGACGAAGGGGATCGGCGGCCCCTGCTGGGCGCGCTTGTCGTACGCCGCCGAGGCCTCGAGCCCGCGCTCCTGGCCGGGGGCGCCGGAGATCGTCCCGATCGGGCACATCTCGGTCATGCCCCAGCCGTGGGTGATGTGGAGCCCGTGGCGCTCGCCGAACGCCTCGATCAGCGCCCGCGGCGGCGCGGAGCCGCCGACGGTCATCGTGCGCATGCGCGAGAGGTCCCAGCCCTTCGGGTTCGCGTCGAGCGCCTGGAGGATCCCCATCCAGATGGTCGGCACGCCCGCGCTCGCCGTCACGCCCTCCTCGACGAACGCGTCGAGGAGGCTCTCCGGGTCGAGGTGCGGGCCGGGGAAGACCTGCTTCGCACCGACGAGCGTGCAGCTGAACGGGAAGCACCAGGCGTTCGCGTGGAACATCGGCACGACGGGGAGGACGGTGTCGCCCTCGTGGAGCCCGAGCAGGCCGACCGCGGTCAGGGCGTGGATCGCGATCGCGCGGTGCGAGTAGACGACGCCCTTCGGCAGGCCGGTCGTCCCGCTCGTGAAGCACATCGCGGCGGCCTTCCGCTCGTCGATGTCGCGGTAGGCGAACGCGCTCTCGTCCGCCGAGGCGACGAGCTCCTCGTAGTCGAGCGCACCCTCGGGGACGTCGCCGGCGCCGACGGCGATCACGTGCTCGAAGCCGACGCGGTCGACGAACTGCGCCGCGAGCGGCCAGAGCACCTTGTCGACGACGAGGACCTTGTCCCCGGCGTGGCTCGCGATGTACGTGTTGTCGTCCGGGTGCAGCCGGAGGTTCAGCGTGTGCGTGACGAAGCCGCCGACCGG
>DASTKY010000111.1:0-3839 GCA_035715495.1 Gaiella sp.
CCCGCACTGAGAATGACGGTCGGCCGGTTCAGGTCACCGAGCTCGGACACGACCTCGCGGACGATTGGCACGAACTGCCGGGCGGAGACGTCGATGCCGAGGAGCTTCCCCAGCTGTGACGCGATCACGATGCAGACGACGCCGTCGATGTAGCCGAGGAGCACCGGCTTGCCGAAGAAGTCCGCCACGAAGCCCAGGCGGAGCAGTCCCGCCGCGAAGAGGAGGGCTCCCATCGCCAGCGCGAGCGCGGCCGCGAGCGCGGCGTAGCGCGCCGGGTCGGTCGTGCCGTCGACGACCGCGAGCGGCGCGACCGTCACGGCGGTCAGCGCCGAGATGGTCGAGTCCGGCCCGACGACGAGCTGGCGCGAGGTCGCGAGCAGCCCGTAGGCGACGAGCGGCAGGAACGTGCCGTACAGGCCGAAGACGACCGGCAGGCCCGCCAGCTCGGCCATGGCGAGCGAGGCCGGAACGGCGACGGCGCCGACCGTCAGGCCCGCGATCAGGTCGGAGCGGAGGTTCGCGCGCGGGTACCGGCGGAGGAGGGCGAGGCCCGGCGCGGCGTCCGCGAGCGTGCGGGGCCGGAGCGAGCGTGCGTACGACGCCAGGGCGTCGGCGTACCGCGTGGGCATTCGACCTCTCGGACGGACGACAGCGAGCGGGTGCCCCTCGATCCTCGCGGATCGACGCGACGTTCGCGGGGCCGGTGTCGCTCTAGCCGCGCGGCCCGGCGGCGGCGACCGCGGGCTCGACGTCGGCGGCGAAGCGCCGCTCGAAGTTCTCGCGGAACATGCCGGCGAGCTCGGCGGCCTTCGCGTCGTACGCCGCCGGGTCGGACCACGTCCCGCGCGGATCGAGCAGCGCCGAGTCGACGCCGGGGACGGCGACCGGGACCTCGAAGCCGAACACGGGGTCGACGCGGTATTCCGCGTCGTCGAGCCCGCCGGAGAGCGCGGCCGCGAGCAGCGCGCGCGTCGCGTCGATCGGCATGCGATGGCCCTCGCCGAACGGCCCGCCGGTCCAGCCCGTGTTGACGAGCCAGACGGTCGCCCCGTGCTCCTCGAGCCGGTCGGCGAGCATGCTCGCGTAGACGGACGGGAACTGCGGGATGAACGGCTGCCCGAAGCAGGTCGAGAAGGTCGGCTGCGGCTCCGTCACCCCGATCTCGGTCCCCGCGAGCTTCGCCGTGAACCCCGAGAGGAACCAGTACTGCGCCTGGTCGCGCGAGAGGCGCGCGAGCGGCGGGAGGATGCCGAACGCGTCGGCCGTCAGGAACACGACGTTCCGCGGGTGGCCGGCCATCTTCGAGGGATGCGCGTTCGGGATCTGCTCGAGCTCGTAGGCCGCGCGCGTGTTCTCGGTCTTCGAGTCGTCGTCGAGGTCGACGACGCCGCGCTCGTCGACGGTGACGTTTTCGAGGATCGTCCCGAAGGTGTGGGTCGTGCGGTGGATCTCGGGCTCGGCCTCGGCCGAGAGGCGGATCACCTTCGCGTAGCACCCGCCCTCCACGTTGAAGACGCCGTTCGAGCCCCAGCCGTGCTCGTCGTCCCCGATCAGGCTCCGGGCCGGATCGGCCGAGAGCGTCGTCTTGCCCGTCCCGGAGAGGCCGAAGAAGATCGCGACGTCGCCGTCCGGGCCGACGTTCGCCGAGCAGTGCATCGGGAAGACGCCCTCGAGCGGCAGCCGGTCGTTCATCACCGTGAAGATCGATTTCTTGATCTCCCCGCCGTAGAACGTCCCGCCGATCACGACCTCCGACCTGCTCGGGTGGAGCACGATGAAGACGCCGGTGCGCGTGCCGTCGGCGGCAGGGTCGGCCTCCACCTCGGGTGCGTGCAGGACGAGCGCCTCCGGCTCGTGCCCCTCGAGCTCCTCCTCGGTCGGGCGGATGAACATCGTCTTCGCGAAGAGCGCGTGGTACGGGCTCGCCGTGACGACGCGCACGCCGATGCGGTGCGCGGGGTCGGCGCCCGCGAAGGCGTCGATCACGTAGAGGCGGCGTTGCGACGAGAGGTGGTCGACGACCTTCTGGCGGAGCCCGTCGAACTGCGCCTCCTCGATCGCGACGTTCGTGTCGCCCCACCAGATGCGCTCCTCGGAGCCGGCTTCGCGCACGACGAACTTGTCCTTGGGGGAACGCCCGGTGAACTGCCCGGTGTCGACGACGAGCGGGCCACCCTCGGCCAGGCGGCCGTCGCCGCGCTCGAGCGCGTCCTCGTAGAGCTGCGACGTCGTCGGGTTCCGGAGGACCTCGCCCTCCGGCTCGATCCCGTGTGCTTCCAGGCCCACCCCGGTCGTCGTCGCGCTCATCTCCTCGGTGGTCTCCTCCGTCGGGCGAGCCCTGGGCGGGCACCGCACAGAATTTCCGGAAACGTAGTCGCTCCCGGCCGGGGCCGCTTAGGTCCTACCCGCAGAGCGCCCGGTCGAGCAGCCGCTGGAACGCGCGCTCCTGGGACGGGGTGAGCGGGTAGACGTTCGCCGCCGCGACGAGGAGCCGCGGCCCGCGCGCGCCGACGACCGAGATCGTCCCGAGGAGGTTCCCGGTGTGCCCCACGACGGGGCCGCACTCCGTCTCGAACCGCGCGACGCCGAGCCCGTACCGGGCGTCGCCGACGGGCCGCAGGCGGGCGCCGAGCTCGCCGTCCAGCAGGCGCTCGAAGAAGCGCTCGAGGTCGGCGGCCGTCGACACCGCGGCGCCGGCGGCCCAGGCCGAGCGGGCCGACCGGGCCGAGGTGTCCCGCAGGCGGCCGGTGGCGATGCCGTCACGCGAGGCGCGCATGTGCCCGTGGAGGTGGTCGCCCGCGACGCGTTCGGGCTCGAACGTCGTCTCCGCGAGGCCGAAGGGCTCGAGCACGTGCCGCCGGAGGAGCACGTCGAGCGGCGCGTGACCCGCGGCCTCGAGCACGAGGCCGAGCGCCAGGTAGTTCGTGCTCGAGTACGCGTACCCCGTCCGCCGGGGGCGCCGGTCGGCGATCGCGACGAGCTCGCGGGGCGAGCGCTCCCCGTTCAGGAGCTCGGGATCCTGGGTGTAGTCCTCGAGGCCGGCCGTGTGGTCGAGCAGGTCGCGAATCGTGACGCGGTCGCCGTCGTGCAGGAGGCCGGGGACGTGACGCGAGACGGGGTCGTCGAGCCGGAGGGCGCCGTCGTCCGCGAGCCGGACGGCGAGGACGGCGACGAGGGTCTTCGTGATGCTGCCGATGCGGAACCGGTCGCCCGGCGCGGCCCGGCCTCGCGCGAACGCGTCGACGTCGTCCCCGTCCCGGAGCCGGACGACGACGCCCGGCACGCCTGCCTCGACCAGCTCGTCGGCCCGCTGCTCGAGCGATGGCCCGCGGTCGGCGAGCCGGACGGCGGCCGCGACGCCGACGCCCGCGACGACGAGCACGGCCGCCGCGAGCGCGAGCAGCCGCACGGCTCAGCTCGGCGTCGGGACGATCTCGCCCACGTCGGCGTCGCGCGCGACGAGCGCGGCGTAGCGGCCGCCGAGGGCGAGCAGCTCGTCGTGCGTCCCGCGCTCGACGATCCGGCCGCCGTCGAGCACGACGATCTGGTCGGCGTCGCGGACGGTCGAGAGGCGGTGCGCGATCGCGATCACGGTGCGCCCCTCCGCGAGCCGCTCGAGCGCGGCCTGCACCGCGCGCTCCGTCTGCGTGTCGAGCGCCGAGGTCGCCTCGTCGAGGACGAGGATGGGCGGGTTGCGGAGGATCGTCCGGGCGATCGCGATCCGCTGCTGCTCGCCACCGCTGAAGCGATGCCCGCGCTCGCCGACCACCGTGTCGTAGCCGTCGGGGAGCGCTTCGATCATCGCGCCGATCCGCGCGGCGTGGGCGGCTGCGCGCAGT
>DASTKY010000112.1:0-5801 GCA_035715495.1 Gaiella sp.
AGCTGCCGCTGATCGCGTTCGTGGCCGATCCGGACGGCTATCGGATCGAGTTGATCGAGGGCGAGTTCCCCACCCCGCAGGACAGCGGATAGCGGATAGCGTTCCGCACATGCGGAAGCTCCAGACCCAGGGCGTGCACCACATCACGATCGTCGGGGCCGACCGGCAGACGTCGCTCGACTTCTGGGAGGGGCTCCTCGGCATGCCGTTCGTGTTCGAGCAGCCCAACCTCGACAACGCGTCCGAGAGCCACCTCTACTTCGACCCCGGCGACGGCCGGCTGGTCACGGTCTTCACGAACGAGGAGCGCACGCCCGACCCGAGCCGCGTGTCGCGCGAGCCCGGCAACGTCCAGCACCTCGCCTTCGCGCTCTCGCAGGCGACGTTCCACCAGGCGGTCGAGCGCCTGGACGAGCGCGGGATCCCGCACTCCGGGGTCAAGGACCGCGGCTTCATGGACTCGATCTACTTCGACGACCCCCTGGGCCTGCTGATCGAGCTCGCGTCGTACCGGTTCGAGCCGCCGTTCGGGTACACGCACTCCGACGTCCTGCTCGAGGCGCACCGCCTGCGGGTCGAGCGCGGCGACTACAACATCGACCGGGTGCACGTCGCGGACGCGATCGAGGCGCTCGTCCTGCGGTCGCGGCCGTCCCTCTCCGAGGACCGGTCGCCCCGGAACCCGTACCGCACGTGATCGGGAGGATCACATGGCCACCACGCTGAGCATTCTCAAGCCGAGCGTCAACAACCTGACGACCCGCATCTTCGTCCGCGCCGCCGGGCTCGAGTGCGACGAGGTCGACGTCTGGGGGAAGAAGTCGACTCCGGACTTCCTCGCGAAGGACCCCGCCGACCTCACGCCGCTGCTCGAGGAGGAGGGGCTGCCGAAGGGCGCCCTCTGGGAGAGCTGCGCGATCATGCAGTACCTCTGCAACCGGCACGGGCTCGACCACCTCTACCCGACCGATCCCGGCGAGCGGGCGATGGTGGACAGCGCGATGTTCTACGTCGTGGGGACGCTCTACCCCCTCCTGGCGCGGGCGACGTACCCGGCCCTCGGCTTCCCGCAGTACCCCGGCGAGGTGGCGACGTCGGCCGCCGACGACGCGATGAAGGCGACGGCGCAGAAGGACGCCGAGGCCGCGCTCGCGGGCCCGCTCGAGGTCTACCGCGCGTTCTTCCTCGACGGGCGGCGGTTCAGCGGGGGCGATGCCCCGTCGATCGCCGACATCCGCTTCGCGGCCTCGCTCGAGTTCCTGCGCGCGATCGACTATCCGTTCCCCGCGTGGGCCGAGGAGTACATGGCGGCCATCGAGGAGTCGCTCGGCGACGCGTACTCGGAGCCCGCGGCGGACGTGCGCGGGTACGTCGACTACGTCAAGGGGGAGTCGGCCGCCTGACGTGATCCCCGTCAGGCGCAGAGGCGCCGAGCGAGCCGCTCCGCCTCCACGCGGAGCTCGGGCACGGCCGTGTGCTCCCACAGGCGCCCCTTCCGCAGCGGCCCGGCGAGGCTCAGGCGCGCGCTCGGGCGGCCGGCCGCGTCGAGCAGGCGGCCGTCCTCGTCCGTGTCGAGGCCGAGCCCGAGCGCATCGGGCCGGATCAGGCCCGTCTCCCGCAGGCTCGCGACGAGCGGGTCACGCACCTCCGCGAGGTCGGTGTTCGGCCCCGTGCAGTTGACCACCTTGCCGACCTCGAGCACGCCTTCGCCCGTCCGCGTCGCGTAGTGGACCGTGACGCCGCCGTCGGTCTCCGTCGCGCCGAGGACGCGGCCCGCGACGAGCCGGAGGGCCCCCGACTCGACCATCGCCTCGACCGCGAACGCCGTCTCGGGGGAGGAGCGGTGGCGGTGCGTCTCCCAGTAGGGCCGCAGGTGGCGCAGGAAGCGTCGCCGCTCGCGCTCGTCGAGGCGGCCCCACAGCGCGGGCGTGTCGTGGCGGATCGAGGTGACGACCTCGCGCCAGTCGACCCCGTCGCGGGCGGCGCGGTCGACCTCGTCGCGGAGCCCGCGGAGGAGGCCCAGGGCGGTCGAGGGCCACGATTCCATCCCGGCGGGCGGGTCGAGGTGCGGCGGCGGCTTCGGCGAGACGCGGTGCGGCTGCGGGAGGAGTCCGCGGCGCGAGATCGCGACGATCGGCGCGGCCTGGTCGGCGTCCCGCAGCGCGAGCGCGACGTCGCACATCGTGAGCCCGGTGCCCACGAGGAGGACCGGCTCGTCCCGCGCGCCCTCGAGCGCGTCGGGCGCCCACGGGTCGCGCGCGTAGCGGATGCTCCGGTAGAGCCCGTCGTCGGCGATCGGCGGGTCCGAGGGCGGGTAGTTCCCGACCGCGAGGACGACCTGGGCGGCCTCGAGCCGCCTCCCGTCGCGGAGCTCGAGCGTCGCGCCCGTCTCCCGCTCCGCGAGCCCGGTGACCTCCCCGGCGACGCGGATCAGCGGAACGCCCGCCCCGGCCCGGGCGGTTGCGAGCGTCTGCGCGAGGTACTCGCCGTAGAGGCGCCGCGGGACGAAGGCCCCGCCCGTCAGCGCCGGGTCGCCGCCCCGGACGAAGCGGAGGAAGTCGTCGGGATCGCCCTCGAAGGCGCTCATGCGCCCGGCAGGCACGTTGAGCGTGTGGCTCGTCGACGGCGTGCCGTAGGCGACGCCGCCGATCTCCCGGCCGTTCCGCTCGACGAGGACGAGCCGGTCGAAGGGGGGCCGTGGCGCGCGCAGCACGTGCGTCGCGACCATCGTCCCGCAGAAGCCCGCGCCGACGACCGCGAGCGTCCGCACGGGGCTCAGGCGCGGTCGAGGCGGCGAAGCACGGCGTCGCCGACCTCGCGCGTCCTGGCCGTGCCGCCGACGTCGGGCGTCGGCAGCTCGGCGAGCGCGGTGTCGACTGCGGCCTCGAGCGCGTCCGCCTCCGCGCCACGGTCGAGCCCGTGCCGGAGGAGGAGCGCCGCCGAGCGGAGCATCGCGGCCGGGTTCGCGATCCCCTGGCCCGCGATCTGCGGGGCCGACCCGTGGACGGGCTCGTAGAGGCCCGGGCCCTCGTCCCCGAGCGACGCGGACGCCGCGAGCCCCAGGCCGCCGGTCACGGCGGCGGCGATGTCCGAGAGGATGTCGCCGAAGGTGTTCTCGGTGACCACGACGTCGATCGTCTCGGGCGCCTGCACCACGACCATCGCGAACGAGTCGACGAGCGCGTGGTCGAGCGCCACGTCGGCGTACTCGGCCTCGCCCAGCTCGGTGACGACGTCGCGCCAGAGGCGCGAGGTGTGCATGACGTTGACCTTGTCCACGGAGGTCAGCCGTCCGCCGCGGAGCCGGGCCAGCTCGAAGGCGCGCCGCGCGATCCGCTCCACCTCGGGCCGCGAGTACTCGCAGGTGTCGAACCACGTGCCGTCGTCGCGCGTCCCCTTCTCGCCGAAGTAGAGCCCGCCGACGAGCTCGCGGACGATGACGAGGTCGATCCCGTCGGCCTGCGCCGGCCGGAGGTTCGCGTAGACGCCGAGCTCCTTCCGCAGGCCGAGGAGGCCCTGCTCGGGGCGCACCGGCTTGCCCTCGAGCTCGGGCAGCCCGACGGCGCCGAGCAGGATCGCGTCGGCCGCCCGGCAGGCCTCGAGGGTCTCGTCGGGGAGCGGCGTCCCCTGCGCGAGGATCGCGTTCCCGCCGAACGCGTGCTCGGAGTGGTCGATCCCGAGCGCGTCGAGCACGCGGACCGCCTCGGCCGTGACCTCGGGGCCGATCCCGTCGCCTGGCAGGACGGCGACGTGCGTCACGCGATGCCGTGCGCGGTCTCGTAGGCGGCGATCGCGTCCTCGTGCGCCAGCGTGAGGGCGATCTCGTCGAGCCCGTTGAGGAGCCGGTGGCGGGTCGCCTCGTCGAACTCGAACGGCACCTCGCGGCCGTCGGGCGCGACGACGACGCAGCGCTCGAGGTCGACCGTCACGTCGGAGCCCGTGTCCAGGTCGACGCTCTCCATGAGGCGCTCGACCTCGGCCTCGGGAAGGGTCACGGTGAGCAGGCCGACCTTGCCCGCGTTCGTGCGGAAGATGTCGCCGTAGGAGGGGGCGACGACCGCCTCGATGCCGTAGTCGAGCAGCGCCCAGGTGGCATGCTCGCGGGACGACCCGCAGCCGAAGTTCCGCCCGGCGAGCAGCACCTTCCCGCCGCGGAACTCCGGGCGGTTGAGCTCGAAGCCGGGACGCTCGTTCCCGTCCTCGTCGTAGCGCCAGTCGAAGAAGAGCACGTCGCCGAAGCCGGTGCGCTCGATCCGCTTGAGGAACTGCTTCGGGATGATCTGGTCCGTGTCGACGTCGGGCCGGTCGATGACCGCGACGCGACCGGAGACGACCGAGACGGGCTTCACGCGGGCACCGGCTCGCGCTCGAGCGCCCTGACGTCGACGAAGTGGCCGTGCAGCGCGGCCGCGGCCGCCATCTGCGGGCTGACGAGGTGCGTCCGGCCGCCGCGTCCCTGCCGTCCCTCGAAGTTCCGGTTGGACGTCGAGGCGCAGCGCTCGCCGGGCGCCAGGACGTCCGGGTTCATCCCGAGGCACATCGAGCAGCCCGCGAGGCGCCACTCGAAGCCCGCGTCGAGGAAGACCTTGTCGAGCCCCTCCTCCTCCGCCTGCCGGCGGACCGCCGCCGAGCCCGGCACGACGAGGCCCGTCACGCGCGGGTCGATCGTCCGGCCCGCGACGATCTCCGCCGCGGCGCGCAGGTCGGCGATGCGCGAGTTCGTGCAGGAGCCGATGAAGACGCGGTCGATCGCGATCTCGTCGATGCGCTGCCCCGGCCGGAGGCCCATGTACTCGAGCGCGCGCTCGGCCGCGACCCGGTCGCCCGCGTCGTCGAACGAGGCCGGGTCGGGGACCGTGCCGTCGACCCGCGCCACCATCCCCGGGTTCGTGCCCCAGGTCACCTGCGGGACGAGCTCTGCGACGTCGACGACGTGACGGACGTCGTACTCCGCGTCGGGGTCGGACCGCAGCGAGCGCCAGTCGTCGAGCGCCTGCTCCCAGTCGGCGCCCTGCGGCGCGTGCGGCCGCCCCTCGACGAAGGCGAAGGTCGTCTCGTCGGGGGCCACCATCCCCGCCCGGGCGCCCCACTCGATCGACATGTTGCAGATCGTCATCCGCTCCTCCATCGAGAGGCCGCGGATCGCCTCGCCGGCGTACTCGACGACGTAGCCCACGCCGCCGTCGACGCCGAGCTGCCCGATCGCGCCCAGGATCATGTCCTTCGCGGTCAGGCCGGCCGGGAGCTCGCCGACGAACTCGAGCAGCATCGTGCGCGGCTTCTGCTGGGGGAGCGTCTGCGTCGCGAGCACGTGCTCGACCTCGGAGGTGCCGATCCCGAAGGCGAGCGCGCCGAACGCGCCGTGCGTCGAGGTGTGGCTGTCGCCGCAGACGATCGTCAGCCCCGGCTGCGTCAGGCCGAGCTCGGGGCCGATCACGTGGACGATGCCCTCGCGTCCGGAGCCGGTGGCGTGCAGCTCGACGCCGAACTCCGCGCAGTTCGCGCGCAGCGCGTCGAGCTGGGCCTTCGCGAGCTCGTCGGTGACGGGCCCGGGCAGCGTCGGCACGTTGTGGTCCATCGTCGCGACCGTCAGCTCGGGGCGGCGGACCCGCCTGCCCGCGAGGCGGAGCCCCTCGAAGGCCTGCGCGGACGTCACCTCGTGGACGAGGTGCAGATCGACGTAGAGCAGCGTCGGCTCCCCCGGCGCCTCGTGCACGACATGGCGCTTCCAGATCTTCTCGAAGAGGGTCTCCGCCATTGCATACAAGAATAGGCGTTCGCGGTCGTCAGAGCCCCGGCAC
>DASTKY010000113.1:0-6991 GCA_035715495.1 Gaiella sp.
ACGTGGACCGTGGGCTCTTCGCGAAGCGACGACGGACGAAGACCGCCGCCCAGGTCGAGGGGATCCGGCGCGCCCAGCGCGCCGCCGAGGCCGGGACGCACGCCGCCGCCGACCTCCTCCGTCGGTCCGAGCCGGTCGACGGGATCCTGCACCTGGACGGGGAGCCGCTGACCTCGGAGCGCCTGAAGCGCGTCGTCTCCGTCGCCTTCCTCGAGCACGGCGCGGTCGCCGAGGACTTCATCGTCGCCCACGGTCCGCAGACGTGCATCGGGCACCACATGGGCTCCGGCCCGATCGGCTGGGGCGAGCCGATCACGATCGACATCTGGCCGCGCGACGTCGCGTCGACCTTCCACACCGACATGACGCGCACGTTCGTCGTCGGCCCCGTCTCCGACGAGCTCGCCGCCTACCACCGCCTCTGCGCGGAGGTGCACGAGCGCGTGATCCCGGCGATCCGCCCGGGCGTGACGGGCAAGGACCTGCACGTGCTCGCGTCGGAGATCGTCGAGGCGGGCGGCTACCGCTCCCAGCTCTCGAAGGCGCCCGGCGAGGTGCTGCTGGACGGGTTCTTCCACGGGCTCGGGCACGGCGTCGGCCTCGAGGTGCACGAGGAGCCGCAGCTCGATCTGTCCGGCGGCGTCCTCGAGGCCGGGGACGTCGTCACCGTCGAGCCCGGCGTCTACCGCCAGGGGTACGGCGGCGTGCGGCTCGAGGACATCGTGCTCGTCACGGACGACGGCGCGGAGGTCCTCACGTCGTACTCCTTCGCGCTTGAGCCCTAGCGCCGACCCGATCGCAGCCGACGCCGAGCGGCTCGTCGAGGAGTGGCGCGCCGCGTGCCGGATCCCGTCCGTCAGCGGCGAGCGCGAGCCGATCGAGGAGATGGCCGCGTGGGTCGAGCAGCGCGTCGCCCGACGGTTCGACCGCGTGGTCGTCGAGCGGACGCCGGACGGCGTCCCGATCGTGCTGGGCGAGCTTCGCGGCACCGGCCCGGGGCGGCTGGTCGTCTACTCGCACTACGACGTCGTGCCGGCCGGGGACCCCGAAACCTGGGACAGCGACCCCTTCGACGCCGAACTCCGCGAGGGCGCGGTCTACGCACGGGGCACGTGCGACGACAAGGCGGACGTCACCGCACGGCTCCAGGCGATCGACCTGTGGCTCGACGCCCACGACGGCGCGCCGCCGGTGACGGTCCTCTGGGTCTGCGAGGGGGCCGAGGAGGTCGGCAGCCCCGGCCTCGCCGCGGTGCTGGAGCGCCACGCGGACTGGCTCTCGGCGGGGGACTGCCTCTGGGAGAGCTTCGTCCGTCGCGACGACGGCCGGCCGGAGGTGGCGTTCGGCTGCCGCGGGCTCCTCGCCGCCGAGCTCTCGGTCCGCCTGCTCGAGGCCGACCAGCACGCTGCGTTCTCGCCGGTGCTGCGGTCCGCGCCGTGGACGCTGACGCGCGCGCTCGCGAGCCTCGTCGACGAGCGCGGCGACGTCCTCGTCGACGGGTTCCTCGACGACGTCGCACCGCCGAGCCCGGCCGCGGCCGATGTCGCCCGCCGGCTCGTCCCGCCCGGAGCCGGGCTCGGCCCGGGCGGCGTCTCCGGAGCGCTGCCCGGACGCGGCGACGAGGAGCTCGCGCTCAGGCTCTCCTACACGCCGAACGCGAACATCTCGGCGCTCGCGGCGGGTGACGCGGGCAGCGAGGGCGCCGTGGTGCCCGCCGCCGCGCGCGCCCGGGTCGAGTTCCACCTCGTCCCGGAGCAGGAGCCGGCCGACGTCGAGGCGAAGGTGCGCCGCCACCTCGACACCCACGGTTTCGGCGACGTCGAGCTCCGCGTCACGGGCCGGATCCGCCCCGCCCCGGGCGTCCTCGGCACGCCGCTCGGCGACGCGGCCCTCGCGGCGGCGGCCGCCGTCTACGGCGACCCGGTCGTCTACCCGCAGCTCCCGGGCGCGGGGCCCGCGCGGGTCATGCTCGACGTGCTCGGCGCGACGACGGTCTCGCCGGCCGGGACGACGCGCCTGACGAGCGGCCTCCACGGGCCGAACGAGCACGGCGCGGTGGCCGACTACCTCGACCACGTCCGCTTCACGCTCCGGCTCCTCGAGGAGCTCTCTCAGTCGACCGCGGCCTGAGCCGCGCGCTCGCCGCTCAGCCAGCACGCGGCCAGCCGGCCGGCCGCGACCTCCTCGAGCGGCGGGTGCTCGACGCTGCAGCGGTCGAACGCGAGCGGGCAGCGCGGGTGGAAGCGGCAGCCCTGCGGCGGCCGGGCGGGGTCGGGCACCTCGCCGGGCAGCGCCTCCGGCATGAACCCGGCGCCGTCCGCGTGCGGGATCGCGCGGATCAAAGCCTCGGTGTACGGGTGGATCGGGTGCGCCCAGAGCGCGTCGGTCGGCGCGCTCTCGACGATCTCGCCGAGGTACATCACGCAGACCCGGTCGGCGACCTGGCGCACGATCCCGAGGTCGTGCGAGATGAGCAGGAGGCCGAGGCCGAGCTCGCGCGCGAGGCGGACGAGGAGGTTCGCGATCTGGGCCTGCGCCGACGCGTCCAGCGACGAGAGCGGCTCGTCGAGGACGAGCACGGACGGGTCGGCGGCGAGCGCCCGCGCGATGGCGATGCGCTGCCGCTGGCCGCCGCTGAACTCGTGCGGGAACCGCGAGGCGGCGCCTGCCGAGAGGCCGACCTGCTCGAGCAGCTCCGCCACGCGGCGGCTTCGCTCGGCGCGGTTCGCCTGGCCGAGGATCGCGAGCGAGTCGGCGATCTGACGGCCGACCCGCCGCCGGGGGTTCAGCGAGGCGTAGGGGTTCTGGAAGACCATCTGCAGCCGCACGTCGTGGCGGCTGCGGGCGCGGCGGCCGAGCGGCGCGAGCTCGTGGCCCTCGAAGACGACCGAGCCCGCGCTCGGCGCGATGAGGCCGACGGCGGCGCGGGCGAGCGTCGACTTGCCGCAGCCGCTCTCGCCCACGAGCCCGACGATCTCGCCGGGCGCGACCGAGAGCGTCGCGTCGACGACCGCCTGGACGGGGGACCGGCCGCGCCGCTCGTACTCGACGACGAGCTCGTTGACCTCGAGCGCGCTCATCGGCGGAAGGGGTCGACGGGACAGGCGAAGCGCCGCGCGCCGTCGACGATGGTCGGCGGCTCCTCGGTGCGGCACGCCTCGATCGCGTGGTCGCAACGCGGGTGGAAGACGCAGCCGGTGGGCCAGTGGCCGGGCTGCGCCGCCGGCCCCGGGATTCCCCGCAGCACCGACCCGCGTTCGAGCTCGGGGTGCGGCAGCGCGTCGAGCAGCGCCCTCGTGTACGGGTGCCGCGGAGCCTGCAGCACCTCCGGCGCCGGCCCGTCCTCGACGATCCGGCCGCCGTAGAAGACCGTCAGGTCGTCGGCGACCGCCGACATGACGCCCAGGTCGTGCGTGATCAGGATCACCGAGAGCGCGCGGTCGCGGCGGAGGCGGTCGAGCAGGCGCAGGATCCCGGCCTGGACGGTCACGTCGAGCGCCGTGGTCGGCTCGTCGGCGATCAGCAGGCGCGGCTCGCAGACGAGCGCGCTCGCGATCGCGATGCGCTGGCGCATGCCGCCCGAGAACTCGTGCGGATAGCGGTCGAGCGCGGCCTCGGGATCGGGAATCCGCACCTCGTCGAGCAGGGCGACGGCTCGGGCGCGGGCGTCCTGGGCACTCGTGCCGTAGTGGTAGCGGACGTGCTCGGTCAGCTGACGTCCGACCGAGAGCATCGGGTGGAACGACGTCATCGGGTCCTGGAACACGAGGCCGATCTCCCGGCCGCAGATCTTCCGCAGGCGGGACGGCCGCATGGCGATCAGGTCGTCACCCGCGAAGCGGGCTTCGCCCGTCACCGACGCGCCGCGCGGCAGCAGGCCCATCAGCGCGAGCACCGAGACCGTCTTGCCGCTCCCGCTCTCGCCGGCGATCCCGAACACGCGCCCCTCGCCGACGGCGTAGGAGACGCTGTCCACGAGGTCGAGCCGCCCGTCGCCCGTGGGCACGCTCACGTGCAGGTCCTCGACCGCCAGCAGCGTCACGGCGTCTGCGCCCCCCGCCCGCGGTCGCGCGAGGCGCCGCGCGGGTCGAGCCAGTCGCGCAGGCTGTCGCCGAGGAAGTTGAACGCGATCACGGCGCTGAAGATCGCGAGGCCGGGAAACGTGCCCATCCACCAGTACTGGAAGTACTGCGTGCCGACGGCGACCATCGAGCCCCATTCCGGGTCGGGCGGCTGCGCGCCGAGGCCGAGGAACGAGAGCCCGGCGAGCAGCAGGATCGCGTTCGCGAGGTCGAGCGTCGCCAGCACGACGACCGGCCCAGCGACGTTCGGGAGGATGTCGCGCACGAGCGCTCGCCGAGACGACGAGCCCAGCAGCCGGGAGGACTGGACGAACTCGGAGTCGCCCAGCGAGAGCACGAGGCCCCGGACGACGCGGGCGTACGCGGGCCAGGCGACGATCACGATTGCGAGCACGGCGTTCCGGATGTTCGGGCCGAGCGACGCCGTCACGACCATCGCGAGGATGATCGCCGGGAAGGCGAAGACGAGGTCGGTGCACCGCATCACGACCGGGTCGACCCACGAGCGGAAGTACCCGGCGAGCGCGCCGAGGACGCCGCCGAGCAGCGTCGCGAGCGCGACGAGCAGGAGCGCCAGCGGGATCGAGAGCCGGGAGCCGTAGATCACGCGGCTGAAGACGTCGCGACCGAGCTCGTCGGTGCCGAAGAGGTGGTCGCGCGACGGCGGCTGGAACAGCTCGAACTCCTGCGCGAGCGGGTCGTACGGCGCGATCAGCGGCGCCGCGATCGCGATCACGAACCACGCGAGCCCGATGGCGAGGCCGATCAGCGCGAGCGGCCGGCGCAGCACCTCCGGCCCGCGGCGGCGGCGGCGCTGCGCGACGGGCGGCGCGACGACCGGGGTCGGTGTCGGGGCCGTCGTCATCGCAGCCGGAGCCGGGGGTCGATGACGCCGTAGAGCACGTCCACGACGAAGTTGACGGTGATGTAGACGATCGCGACGAAGAGGCTCACGCCCATGATCGCCGGGAGGTCGAGCTCGATCGACGCCTGGTACGCGTACTGGCCGACGCCGGGCCAGGAGAAGATGTTCTCGACCAGGACGGCGCCGGTGAGCACGTTGGCGAAGACGAGGCCGAGGACCGTGACGATGCTCGGCAGCGCCGCCCGCAGCACGTGGCGCAGGACGACGCTTCGCTCGGGGAGGCCCTTGGCGCGTGCCGCCCTCACGTAGTCGTCGTTGACGACCTCGAGGATCGCCGAGCGCGTGTAGCGCATGATCAGGCTCACGTTGAAGGCCGCGAGCACGATCGCCGGCAGGACGAGGTGGTGCAGCGCGTCCCGGGCGACCGACCATTGACCCTGGAGGACGGCGTCGAGCGTGTACATCCCGGTGATCTGGTCGGGCGGCAGCACGCCGGGGTCGAGGCGTCCACCGCCCGGGAACCAGTTCAGCCGGAAGAAGAAGACGTAGAGCGCGAGCAGCGCGAGCCAGAAGGTCGGCATCGAGATCCCCGCGAGCGAGACGACGCGCAGCGTGTGGTCGGCCGCGCGGTTCTGGCGGATCGCCGCGATGATCCCGAGCGGCACGCCGACGAGGATCGCCAGCGCCATCGAGAGGAAGGCCAGCTCGGCGGTCGCCGGGATCGTCTGCCTGAGATCGTCGAGCACCGGCTGGTGGGACAGCTGGGAGATCCCGAGATCGCCCTGGAGGAGGTTGCCGAGGTAGGTCAGGTACTGGACGGGAAGCGGCTTGTCCATGCCCCACTTCTCGTGGTAGGCGGCGACGGCCTCCGGGTCGGCGGACGTCACGGGACCGAGCGCCGACAGCGCGGGGTCGCCCGGCACGAGCTGCGTGAGGACGAACGCGATCAGCGTGATGCCGAGCGCGAGGACGACGAGCGCCGCGAGGCGCCGTCCGAGGAACCGGAGGAACGGCCAGGGCGCCCGCGAGCGCGGGCGCCCTGGCTCGATCACGACTGCGTTACCGGGTTCCAACCGCCCTGACGTCGAGCGGCCAGATCACGCCGAGCGTCGCGTTCGTGAGGTTGCTGCTCGACACGATCGCCTGCGCCGGCTGGAACAGCGGATAGAACGGCGCCCGCCGGTTCATGGTCCGGCCGATCTGGCGGAAGAGCGCCGCACGGCGCGCGTCGTTCACCGTCCGCCCGGCCCGGGCGGCGAGCGCGGCGAGCGACGGATCCTTCCCGACGCCCCAGTTGACGCGGTTCGCGGCGAGACCGCCGGGCGTGAAGACGAGGTAGTCGTTCGGGTCCGGGTAGTCCGGGCCCCAGTACGACTGGCTCATCTCGTGCTTCCCGGCGGCGTACGTCTCGAGGAACGCGTTGACGGGCTTGCCGACGAGCGTCACCTCGATGCCGACCTCCTCGAGGTTGGCCTTCGTCTTCTGCGCGAGCGTCGCGAACGAGACGCCGTTGACGGTCAGCTCGGACGGATAGGTCAGCGTGATCTTCGGATCCTGGATCCCCGACCGCGTGACCGCCGCCCGCGCCTTCGGGAGGCTCCGCTTGACCGCCGCCGACGGCGGCAGGTGCCCGAGGAAGCGGGTCGGGATCATCCCCGGCGCCTGCACGGCGCCCGGCCCCGACAGCTTCACGAACGAGGGGTAGTCCAGCGCGTAGCGGATCGCCGTCTGGATCTCCTTGTTCGCGGCGACGGGCGAGACCTTCGGATCGGTGTTGATGTCGATGTTGAACAGGTTGGCCGACGCGTCGGTGACGACGCGAAGCCCTGACTTGCCGCGGAGCGTGGTGGCCTGCTGCGCGGAGAGGTCGAGCGCGACCTCGTTCGTCCCCCGCTGGACGTTCAGGAGCTGGGTCGCGGCCGGCATGTTGCGGATCACGACCGTCTGGAACGTCGGCTTCGGGCCCCAGAAGCTCGGCCTCGCCTCGAGCACGATCTGGGTCTTGTTGTTGTAGCTCTTGAGGACGTACGGCCCCGAGCCGGCC
>DASTKY010000114.1:0-2001 GCA_035715495.1 Gaiella sp.
TAGAAGTCCCACTCGCCGTCCTCGACCTCGTGCGTGAACGCGTTGGCGTCCGCTCCCGCCTCGAGCAACAGGCGGGCGCACTCCCGGACGTCGGCGCCGCTCCCGGCGGAGCGGCGGAGCAGGTAGAGGAGCGGGACGAGCCCATCCACCCGCTCGCGGGCGGCCAACGGGTCGGCGGCGAGTACCGCCTCGAGGCCCGCGGGGTCCGCGACCGCGAGCTGCCGCTCGACCCCGGCGGTGCCGAGCGCCTGGACGTGGCGGACGAGTCGTGGCCAGCTGGAGAAGCCGTACGAGCGCGCGAGCTCGTACTGCGCGTCGGAGAGGGTCGTCCCCCGCTCGCGTCGCAGGGCCTTCGCCTGCTTGCGCAGGTGCTCGAGGTTGGGGCGGTCGGGGAGCTGCACGGCGAACCTCCTGTCCTGCCCGGGTCCGCGTCACGGGCGGAAGGTTCGTCGTCTCGACGATCCTGCTCGTGCCCCGGTGGGATGCTCCCTGCCCCGCGGACGGACGCGCCCGGTCGCGCTGGGTCAGCCTAGCGCCGCCGCCCGCAGGACCGCCAGGTCCCGCTCGTAGCTGAGCAGCCGCTCTGCCTCGTCGGCGGGCACCCATCGGGCCTCGTCGATCTCGTGGTCGAAGGAGAGCACACCGCCCGTGACGCGGAGCCGCCAGTATCGGACCTGCTTGGGGCGGCCCTTCGAATCGCGGTACGCGGTCGAGGGAAGCTCGCCCTCGAGCGCGCACCGCAGGCCGGTCTCCTCTTCGACCTCGCGCACGGCGCACTCCTCGTCTGTCTCGCCGCCCCCGCACTTCCCCTTGGGGAAGCTCCAGTCGTCGTACTGCGGCCGGTGCACGACGAGTACCTCGAACCCGTCGGGGCCGGTGCGGACGGGGACGCCGCCGGCTGCCCGGACCACGCTCACTCGATCCGCTTGCCGGCGCGCCGGAGCTTGCTCCAGGACTTGGGCCAGGCTGCGCGCGCCTCACGCTTGCGCTCCTCCTCGAGCTCGATCAGGCGTGTGGCCGCGTCGGTCTGCCCGACGTTCGCCCAGGCGCGGAGGCGCTCGCACGCGACCGTCGCGTCCTGGTGCTCGCCGAGGTCGTCCTGGAGCGCCTTGGCCTTGTCGACGAAGCGGGTGCCGCGCCGGCCGAGCTCGTGCGCGGCGAGCTCCGCCGCGTACCGCGCGCGCTTGACGCGGATCCGAGCGGCGTGGAGCTCCTCGTCGGTCGAGCGCCGTCCGAGGTCGGAGACCACCTTCCGCGTCTTTCGCCACTCCTTCTTCAGGAGCTTCGCCAGCGACGCCGGCTCGTCGCCCGACGAGGCGGGCTCCGGCTCCGAGACGTGGTCGAGCCGGTCGAGGAGGGCCAGGTAGCGGTCGCTCGTGAGCGCCTCGACGACCGCGCCGCGGGCGGCGGCGCGCTCCGCGTCGAGCTGGGCGAGCAGCGTCTCCGTACCGTCGGTCCCCTCCCCGAGGGACTCCACGTCCGCCGCGAGGCGGCCGGCGAGCACGTCGAGGTCGCGGGCGGGCCCGAGCGCGCGCCCGAGCCAGCCGAGCTCGTCGCGGAGGGGCTCGGACCAGGATGGCTCGAGCAGCGGCCTGCCGGCGCGGAGGAAGGCGCGGAGGCGGCGTGTCGCGACGCGCAGCTGGTGGAGATCCTCGGGATCGGAGCCGAGGCGCGTTCCCGGATCGTGGAGCAGCAGGAGGCGCGCCTGCGCGGCGAGCGCGACTCCCAGCGCGTCGAGGGGCGGCGCGTCGCGCGGGACCGCGACCGGCGGCGCGGGCGAGTCGAGCTCGAGCGCGCGGAACAGCTTCGGCCGCTGCCCCTCGGACGACGCCGCGCCGGCCCGGCGCAGCTCCTTTCCGAGACGGCGCAGCGCATCCTCGTCGCCGTCGACCAGCTCGATCTCCAGCTCGCGGAAGCGCCGCGTGACTCGCGGCCCGACGAGGACCGAGACGGAGTCGTCCACGATCTCGGCACCGCGCGCCCGCACGCCCTCGCGCCGGG
>DASTKY010000115.1:0-4884 GCA_035715495.1 Gaiella sp.
ACCCCTATGTCGGCGCCCGAAACCTCGGCGAGACGGGCGCGCAGCCCAGCGGCCGAGGCGTCGGGGTCCAGCGGCAGCAGCACGAGCGTCCCCTCCTCAGGGGCATTCGACGCGTCGACGCCCGCTGACGCGCAGACGAACCCGTGCCGCGTCTCGGCGATCACGAGGGGCGGCCGCGAGCGGACGACCTCGCGGGTCTCGCGGAGGATGACCTCGACGTGGCGGGGGTCGCCCTCGGGGCCGGCCAGCTCGCGCGCCCGGTCAGACGGCTCGACCTCGTCGAGGCGCACCACGCGACCCTCCGTCTTCGAGACCGCCTTCTGGGCGACGACGACCACGTCACCGGCCTCCAGCCCCCCGACGCGCTGGGCGGCCTCGTAGAGGAGCAGCCCGAGGTCGTCCGTCTCGTCGAGCTCGGGGATCCCGCCGAGCCCGAGCACCGTCACGACGCCTGCGGGCGCGTCGCTCTCGGCCTCCATCGCGTCAGACGCCGGTGACCCGGATGCCCGCGTGCGCCTTGTAGCGCTTGTTGACGTTCACGATCACGGCCGTGAGCCCCTCGAGCGCCCGCGCGGACGCGAGCGGGCCGCAGTCGACCGCCCGCCCGGAGGTGATGCGCTCCGCGAGCTCGAGCACGACGGCCTTCGCCTCCGCGTCGTCGCCGCACACGAGCACGTCCTCCTCGGGCGCCTCCTCGCCGCCGAGGTTGCGCGCGGCGAGCGAGTGCAGGCCGGCGATCACCGGTCCCTCGACGACTTCCTGGACGCGGGCCGCGATCGAGCTCGCCTCGGCCGTTGGCAGGACGCCGGAGGGCCCGAACGTCAGCTCCGCGGCGACCGACAGGACCGGGGTCGCGCCGATCGCGTCCGCGAGCTCGCGGGCCGTGTCGAGCGTCCCGTCGGCGTTCGTCGCGAGGACGACGAGCTCCGCCTCCCGGCAGGCGTCGGCATTGGTCGCGCCGGAGACGCCGAGCTCCGCCGCCGCCTCCGCGGCGCGGGACGCGTCCCGCGACCCGACGACGACGTCGTAGCCGCCTTCGCGCAGGCGCAGCGCGAGCGCCTTCCCGAAGCTGCCGGTGCCGCCGACGACCGCGACCTTCACGCGCCCGCCTCGAGCACCGTCTCCGCCAGCGCCCGGGCGGTCGCCCGGTCGCGCATCAGGGTCTCGGTGAAAATCACGGGGACGGGAGCCTCGGCCGGAGCGTCGGCCACGTCCATCACGAGGGCGTCGATCAGCCCGTCGTACCGGCCCGCGAGATGCGCCGGTGTCGTCCCGCCCGCCATGCGCGTGAGCATACGGTCAAGCGGCCCCTTGACCGCGCGCCCACCGATCAGCGGGCTGACCGCGACGCAGCGCACGCTGCGCCGCGCCAGGGCGTCGCGGACCGGGCGCACCCCGAGGATCGGGCCGATCGAGACATACGGGTTGCTGGGCGCGATCACGAGCAGGTCGGCGCCGTCGATCGCGTCGACGACGCCCGGCGCCGGCGCCGCCGCCTCGGCGCCCTCGAGCTCGATCGCGTCCACCTCGTCGTCGTGCCGGCGGGCGACGAACCACTCCTGGAACGAGAGCCGCCCGGCCTCGGTCACGAGGAACGTCCTGAGGCGGTCGTCGGTCGCCGGCAGGAGCCGCGTCGAGACGCCCACGGCCTCGAGGAGCCGCGCGGTCACGGCCGAGAGCGGTGCGCCGTCGCGCAGCGCCTCACTGCGGACGAGGTGCAGCCCGAGGTCGAGGTCGCCGAGCATGAACCACCCCGCCCCGCCCCACTCGACGGCGGCGCCGAGCGTGCGCCAGCTCTCGCCGGCGCGGCCCCACCCCCGCTCCTCGTCGTTCAGCCCCGCGAGGGCGTAGAGGATCGAGTCGAGGTCGGGCGAGACGTGCAGACCCAGCACCTCGACGTCGTCGCCGACGTTGCCGATCACGGTCAGCTCGCCGGGCGCGAGCGCGTCCTGCAGGCCGCGCGCGAGCTTCGCGCCGCCGACGCCGCCCGAGAGGCACGTGACCCTCACGACGAGAGCGCTCCGAGCAGCGCGCGCGTCCGCCGGCCCGCGCGCGGGCCGATCCGCTCGAGATCGGCCAGCGTGTCCACGTCGTCCACGAGGTTCCGGAGCTCCAGGTCCTCGCACGGGAGGGCGAGCGCGGCCGCGTGCGCACGGAACTGCGCGGCGCTGCGTGGGCCGTAGAGCGGTCGGAAGACCTCGGGGTAGGGCAGCCCCAGGGCGTTCGTCGTCCCGTCGCGCGCCTCGACGATGGCGACGGCGCCCAGCCGCGCCGTCACCGCGAGCGCGTTCACGTCCGAGACGCGCACCCGCGGCACGTCCGCGTTGACGACGACGCAGACCTCCTCTGCCGCCGCCAGACCCGCCGCGACCGCCGCGCCCTGGCCCTCACCCGGGTCGTCGACGGTGTCCGCGCCGAGCTCGCTCGCGACGAGTCGTCCGGCCGGGTCGTCGGTCACGACGCGGACGTCTCCGGCGGCGACCGCCGCCTCGACGACGTCGCCGAGCATCGCCAGGGCGACCTCGGCCCGGAGCTCCGCGGGGAGCCGGGTCTTGCCGCCGGCCCGGAACGGCACCACGATCACCACGCGCCGAGCGTACGTCCGGGAGCGCGGAGCAGGCGCAGTAGGGTGGGCGCGTGACCGACGAGCAGCCGTCCGCCGCGCTCCTCGACGCGCTCGGGCGCGACCTCTTTCCCGGCCACCTCGGGATCGAGGTGACGGCGCTCGAGGACGGCGTGCTCCATGCGCGGCTCGAGCTCCGGGCAGAGCACTTCGCGCCCAACGGCTTCGTCCACGCGGGCGTGCTCGTCACGCTCGCCGACACGGCGGCGGGCTACGGCTGCGTCGCCAACCTGCCGCCGGGCGCGGCGGGGTTCACGACGCTCGAGCTGAAGGTGAGCTTCCTGCGGGCGGCGCGGGAGGGCGTGCTGCTCTGCGAGGCGCGTCCGGTGCACCTCGGCCGCACCACCCAGGTCTGGGACGCGACGGTGACGAACGACGGGCGGGACGTCGCCCTCTTCCGCTGCACGCAGCTCGTGCTGCAGGACGGCTAGCCGAGCCGGCGCCAGAACGAGAGCCAGTTGCCCTCGCCGTCCTCGACCGTGAACTCGGTCTGCCCCCACGGGCGGTCGCCGACCGGGTCGACGACGCGCAGCCCGGCCTCCCGGACGGCGGCGTAGAGCTCGTCCAGGTCCTCCGCCTCGACGTAGAGCGCGCCGGGGTTGCGGCTGCCGAGCCGCTCGCCGATCGCGGCGTTGTACTCGTCCCCGTAGAAGGCGCCTGCGCCCTCGAGCATCAGGCGGTTGTCGCCCCGCGCGACCGCGACGTTGCCCTCGTCGGCGGCGCCGCGCTCGACCGTGAACCCGAGCGGCCCCGTGTAGAGCGCCACCGCGGCGGCGAGGTCCTCGAAGCGAAGGGTCGGCGTGATCGCGATGCGCCGACTCTAGCCCGGCGCCGTTGGTCAGGCGGCGTGCGGCGTGGCGCCGCCGGAGCCGGCGTCCGCGCCCGGGCCGGTCGTGGCCCACTCGTTCACCTCGAACCAGTGGGTCCCCTCGAGCGCCGCGACGACGTCGGGGTGGGTGTGCGAGGCGTTGACGACGTGGTGCTCCAGGTCGCAGCAGATCTCGACCACGTCGAGGGAGACGCCGCTCGGGATCTTGGCGACGACCTCGAAGGGCAGCTGCGCCTCGCGAACGGTCATGTGCTTGAACTGGAGATCGGGCGCGAGCTCCATCAGCGCCGGCCAGTCGGGACACGACTTGTAGCTCATGCGGACGCATCCTTCGCGCCCGCGCGCCACGTTCCTTCGAGGCGCACGAGACCGCGGCTGTCCCCGTCCGGGTAGACGAGGAGCGGCAGGCCGCGAGGGAGCCGGTCGAGAAGCCGGCCGTCCTCGCCGAGCAGCGCGAGGGTGACGGCGAAGCGCCCGAACTGGAGCGGCGACGCGTGCACGTCGAGCCGGAGGTCGAGGCCGCCGCCGCCGTCCCGCCAGCCGAGGCCCGCCGTCTCGACGAGCTCCTCCGCGACGAGCAGGCCCGAGCCGTCGCGCACCTCGAGGTGGAGGACGGGCGCCGCCGTCGCGCCGGCGACCGAGACCTCCAAGCCGAAAGGCTCGCCGGCGAGGAAGCGGTCGCGCGCCTCGCCGTCCGCGGACACGAGCCGGGCGGCGGCGATGCGCGCCTCGCCCGTGCCCGCCGGGCCGCTCCCGTTGCCCGCGGTGGCGTCGTCGTCCTCCGCGAGGGCCCGCCGGTAGCGCGTGATCGCCTCGTGGACCGGCCCGTCGAAGGCGAGCCCGCCGTGCCGCAGCAGCACCGCGCGGTCGCAGAGCCGCTCGACGGCGGAGGCGTCGTGGGAGACGAAGAGGATCGTCCCGCCGCGCTCCTTGAACGCCGAGATGACGCCGAAGCACTTCCGCTGGAAGCTCTCGTCGCCGACGGCGAAGACCTCGTCGAGGAGCAGGAGGTCCGCCTCGAGAAACGCCGCGATCGCGAAGCCGAGGCGCATCGTCATCCCCGACGAGTAGGTCCTGACGGGCCGGTCGATGGCGTGCTCGAGCTCGGCGAAGGCGACGATCTCGTCGAAGCGCTCGCGGATCCGCGCGCGCCCGAGGCCCTGGAGGGCGCCGTTCAGCTCGACGTTCTCGCGTCCGGTGAAGTCGGGATGGAACCCCGCCCCGAGCTCCAGCAGCGAGCCGATCCGGCCGCCCGCGGCGACGCTCCCCGTGGTCGGCTTGATGATCCCGGCAATCAGCCGGAGGAGCGTCGACTTGCCCGAGCCGTTCCGGCCGACGAGCCCGACGGCCTCGCCGGGGGCGATCGCGAGGGACACGTCGCGCAGCGCCCAGACCTCCTGCGCGCCCGTCCGGCCGCGCGCGACGACGAGCT
>DASTKY010000116.1:0-6360 GCA_035715495.1 Gaiella sp.
GAACGTCGACCCGAAGCGGGACGTCGTGCTCTCGGAGGGGCCGATCGACCAGCTCGACCACGCGTCGGTCCTCCCGAGCTACGGCGGGAAGATCGGGTTCGACGCCACCGCGAAGGGGCCCGACGAGGGCGCGCGGACGTGGCCGCCGGAGATCGAGATGTCGCCCGAGGTGAAGGCGCGCGTCGACGCGCGGTGGGCGGAGCTCGGGTTCCCCGTGCAGGCCGACGGGCCGACCGTGCAGAATGGCGGTCGCGCGGCCCGGAGGCGGCGCCCGGGGATGTGGCCGGGTCGTCGTTGACGCGGGTCGGGCGGGTCGGTTGAATCAGCCACTGGAGCACGGGGAGCACGGAACCACCGAGTGAGCGAGCCAGAGCGCGACACCCCGCACGTCCCGGCACCGAGCCTCTGGCCGATCGGCTTCGCGGTCGGCGTCGCCTGCATCCTCGTCGGCCTCGTGGTGAGCGTCCCCGCGCTGATCGTCGGCGCGCTGATCACGCTCGTCTTCGGCTTCCTCTGGGTGCGCGACCTCTTCGCCAAGCACCCGGTCACCTCCGCCGTGAGCGGCGAGCCGGAGCCGGCCGTCGCCACCGTCGGCCACGTCGACCAGAACGTCGATCGCGCCACCTTCCTCTCGCTCGCGACGATCGGCGTCGGAGGCCTGATCGGTGCCGGCGTGACGCTGCCCGTGCTCGGCTTCGGCGTCCTGCCGTCCTTCATGGGCGAAGGGATCGAGACGTTCGAGGTCGACCTCGGCCCGATCTCGAACTTCCCCGAGGGGCAGTTCGTGATCGCGACCTACCTCGAGGACCCCGAGCAGGGCGAGGTGACGCGGCGGACGGCGTTCATCCGGAACAACGGCCGCACCGACGACGACGTCCCGAGCTTCACCACGATCTACAGCCGCTGCGTCCACCTCGGGTGCCCGGTCCAGCCGAACGGGCCGATCGACGAGGAGGCGCGCAAGGAGGTCAACGGGGTCGAGCTCCGCCCGGTGCTCGCCGCGAGCTTCGGCTGCCCGTGCCACGGCGGGCTGTACGACTCGGAGGGCAACCGGAACGCCGGGCCGCCCGTGCGGTCGCTCGACCGGTTCGAGTTCTCGATCAAGGACGGCAATCTCATCCTCGGGCGCCTCTTCAGCGTCGGCAACGTCGACGGGACCGGCGCCAAGGCCCGCATCTCGAAGTACTACCGCGCCTATCCCGGCGTGCACGTCGACGGGCTCGAGCGGTTCCTCTATCCCATCCCGACGCCGGGGTCGACGAGCTGATGGCCAAGTCGGCCCGCCGCCAGCAGCTCGAGACGGTCGCGCTCTACCCGCTCGACTGGGTCGAGGAGCGCTCCGGCCTCGTCGGCTACACGAAGTGGTTCCTCTTCCGGAAGGTCCCGCGCGACATCAGCTGGGCGCAGACGCTCGGCGCCGCCTCGCTCACCGCGTTCATCGTCCAGGCGGTCACCGGCGTCTTCCTCGCGATGTACTACAAGCCGGACCCCGACAACGCCTACGCGTCGATCCAGAACATCACCGAGGACGTGACGCTCGGCTGGCTCGTGCGCGGCATGCACAAGTGGGGCGCGAGCGTCTTCATCATCCTGATGTTCTTCCACATGGCGCGCACGTTCCTGTTCGGCGCCTACAAGTACCCGCGCGAGCTCAACTGGATCATCGGCGTCCTGATCCTCGTGCTCGGGATGCTGGAGGGCTTCACGGGCTACCTGCTCCCGTGGGACAACACGGCCTACTGGGCGACGGTCGTCGGGCTCAACCTGAACGCGACGGCACCGTTCGCGGGGCCGTTCCTTGCGCAGTTCCTCCAGGGCGGGCTCGACATCAACCCCGACACGCTGTCGAAGTTCTACGCGCTGCACATGCTGCTGGTCCCGGCCGGGATCATGGCGCTGATCGGGCTGCACCTGTACCTCGTGGTGCGCCTCGGCGTCACCTCGCCGCCGTGGTCGGCGACCGCGGCCGGGCGCGAGCGCCCCGAGGTCACCGGCCCGCGCGAGGGCCTGATCCGCGACCCGGCCGCCGGCGCGCCCCCGGCCGCGGCCGACGGTGAGGCGGCCTCCTGATGGGCGTCCCGCTGAAGGAGCGGAACCGCGCGGAGCACAAGCGCTACAAGGAGGACGTCGAGCGCGAGGGGAAGAGCTTCTTCCCGTACGCGATCTGGCACGACACCCTCATGTCGCTGCTCGTCGTCGCGGTGATCATCGCGCTGGCGTGCATCTGGTACTTCACGGCCGACGGCGAGGAGGCGGGCATCCTCGGCCCGTGGTACACCGCCGAGGCCGACCCGGGCACGATCCAGTTCGTCCCGCGCCCGGACTGGTTCTTCTACTTCCTCTTCTACCTCCTGCGGATCTTCAAGTGGCCGGAGACGGTCGTGCTGGGGACCGTCGGGGTGCCGACGATCCTCCTGATCCTGCTGATCGGGCTGCCGTTCTACGACCGGCGCCCCGAGCGCCGGCTGAGCAAGCGCCCGGTCGCGGTCGTCGCCGCGATCCTCGTCGTCATCTCGATGGGCGTGCTCACCTGGAAGGGCGCCACCGCGAAGGAGGCGCTCGGGTCGGAGATCATCGCCGCCGGGACGATCGACGAGTGGGCCGCCGAGCAGGGCTTCGCCGACAACGAGGCCGCGGTCGCGGGCGCGACGCTCTTCGCGCAGTCGGGCTGCATGAACTGCCACACGTACCTCGGCGAGGGGAACGGGAACCTCGGTGCGCCGGACCTGTCCGACGTCGGCGCCTCCGACAGAGGGATCGACTTCTTCAAGTCGTACGTCTCGAACCCCGCGCAGTACGGGAACAACGTGATGATCTCGTACGCCTACCTCGGCGACGAGAACCTGACCAACCTCGCGACGTTCCTCGACGCCTCGCGGGGCGGCGAGTAGCGCCCCGCGCGCCGTCCGCGCGCGTTCTCCCGGTTACGCTGGCCGCAATGAAGGTCTTCCTCGGCATCACCGGCGCCTCGGGCGCGCCGTACGCGAAGGGGATCCTCGACGGCCTGGTGGGCGCCGGCGCGGACGTCGGCCTCGTTGCGTCGTCCGCCGGGATCGAGGTGCTCGCGACCGAGCTCTACCGCAACGCGTCGCTCGCCCGGGAGGACGTCCTCGAGCGGTTCGTCGGCGACGCGGGCGACCACGTCACCGTGTACGAGGCCGACGACTGGGGCAGCCCGTTCGCGAGCGGCTCGGCGAAGGTCGACGCCTACGTCGTCTGCCCGTGCTCCATGGCCACGGTGGGCACCCTCGCGTCGGGCGCGATGTCGAACCTCATCCACCGGGCCGCCTCGGTGGCGCTGAAGGAGCGGCGGCGGCTCGTGCTCGTCCCGCGGGAGACCCCGCTCTCCTCGATCCACCTGCGCGGCCTCGCGACGCTCAACGACGCCGGCGCGGTGATCCTCTTCGCCGCGCCGGGCTTCTACCACGGGGCCGACACGGTTCAGGACCTCGTCGACTTCGTCGTCGCCCGCTGCCTCGACCAGCTCGGCATCGACAACGCGCTCGTCGAGCGGTGGGGCGGTGAGCCGGCGTGACCCACGAGTCGGGGACGCTCCAGCCCGACGCCGTGCGCGGGATGTTCGACCGCATCGCACCGGTCTACGACGTCATGAACCGCGTCATGACCGCGGGCCTCGACCGCCGGTGGCGCAGGCTCACCGTCGAGGCCGTCGTGCGTCCCGGCGACCGCGTCCTCGACGCGTGCTGCGGCACCGGCGACCTCGCGGTCGCGGCCGAGCGGCGCGGCGGCACGGTCACGGGGCTCGACTTCTCGGCTGCGATGCTCGAGCGCGCCCGGCGGAAGTCGGCGTCCGTCGAGTGGGTCGAGGGCGACCTGCTCGCGCTGCCGTTCGCCGACACGACCTTCGACTCGGCCACGGTCGGCTTCGGCGTCCGCAACGTCGCCGACCTCGACCAGGCGGTCACCGAGCTCCGGCGCGTGCTGCGGCCGGGCGGCCGGCTCGCGATCCTCGAGATCACGCAGGCCCGTGGCGTGCTGCGCCCGTTCTTCTCGCTCTGGTTCGACCGGATCGTGCCGCTCCTCGGCAAGGTGCTCCCGGGCGGGCGCGCGTACACGTACCTGCCGGCGAGCGTGCGCCGCTTCCCCGGCGCCGAGGAGCTCGCCGCGCAGCTCGAGCGCGCGGGCTTCGAGGATGCGCGCTTCCGGCTGCTCGGCGGCTCGATCGTCGCGCTCCACACGGCGGTGCGGACGTGACCGTGTCCGCCGCGGTGCCCGCCGTCCCCGGCCTCGCCGGGTACCTCGAGCGGGTCGAGTCGCTCCTCGCGGAGACGGTCGCCGCGCACCCGGGCGTGGTCTCCGCCGTCGGCGCCGACGCGCTCGCCGCGGGCGGGAAGCGGCTGCGGCCGACCCTGACCTTCCTCGCGTCGGCGCCCGGAGCGCCGCCGCCGGTCGCGGAGGGCGCCGCGGTCGAGCTCGTGCACATGGCCTCGCTCGTCCACGACGACATCGTCGACGGCGCGCACCTGCGGCGCGGTCGAGCCGCCGCGTGGACGGCGCACGGCGCCGAGGCGGCGAAGGCCGCGGGCGACCACCTCTTCGCGGCCGCGTTCGCCCTGCTCGCGCGCGAGGGCACGCACGCGCAGGTCACCGTGCTGGCGGACGCGTCCCTCGCGCTCGCGCGCGGCGAGGCGCTCCAGCGGCTCCAGCGCCACGACGCCGGCACGACGGTCGAGGCGTACCTCGAGCGGTGCGGGCTCAAGACCGGCTCCCTCTTCGCCGCCGCGTGCACGCTCGGCGGCGGCAGCGCGACGTTCGGCCGGCTGCTCGGGATCGCGTTCCAGATCGTCGACGACGTCCTCGACTGCACCGGCGAGACCGTGGAGACCGGGAAGGTGCCGGGCACCGACCTGCGCGACGGGACGCCGACGCTCCCCCTGCTGCTCGCGGCGCGCGAGGACGACGTCGTCCGCCGGGCGCTCGAGGGCGGCCCGCTCGAGGGCGCGCTCGTCCGGGTCGCGGCGACGGACGCGCTCGAGCGCTCGCGCACGATCGCGCTCGAGGTCGCCGAGCAGGCGCGCGAGAGCCTCGACGGCGCCGTGCGCCGCGACGAGCTCGAGGCCGTCGTCGACGTCGTCCTGGAGCGGACGCGATGACGCTCGGCCGGACGATCCCCGCGCTCCCGTGCCGCGACGTCGCCGCGGCCGTCGCGTTCTACACCGGCCGGCTCGGCTTCGAGGTGCTCCACCACGACGGCGGCTTCGCGGTCCTGCTGCGCGACGACGCCGTGCTCCACCTCTGGGAGTCGGGGGACGAGTCGTGGCGCACCCGCGGCGACGTCGTCGAGCGCCCGGTCTCCACCGGCGCCGAGTCGTTCCTCGCGGGGACGGCGAGCTGCCGGATCGAGGTCGAGGGGATCGACGAGCTCTACGAGGAGCTCCGCGCGGCCGACGTCCTCCACCCCGTCTCCAGGGACGGGGTCGACGACACCGACTTCGGCACGCGCGAGTTCGCGACGCTCGACCTCGACGGGAACCTCGTGACCTTCTACCTCTGGGCCGCCGAGGACGCATGATCCGTCTCGGCCGCATCTCGTACGTGAACATGGCGCCCGTCTTCCACCGCCTGACCCACGAGGTCGAGGAGGTCACCGGCGTCCCGACCGAGCTCAACCGGAAGCTGCTCGAGGGTGACCTCGACGTCGCCCCGATCTCCTCGATCGAGTACGCCCGCAACGCCTCCCGCCTGCGGCTGCTGCCCCGCCTCTGCGTCTCCTCCGAGGGTGCGGTGGACTCGATCCAGCTCGTGACGCGCATCCCGCTCGGCCAGGTGCGGAGCGTCGCCGTGACGCCAGAGAGCGCGACGTCGGTCGTCCTCACGCGCGTCCTCCTCCCCCGGGCGGAGATCCGGCCGCTCGACGCGGAGGCCGACGCGCGGCTCCTGATCGGCGACGCCGCGCTCCGCAGCGCCTTCGAGGACCCGACGCCCCACCACGACCTCGGGCGGCTCTGGCTCGAGCGGACGGGGCTGCCGATGGTGTTCGCGGTCTGGGCCGCGCCGGAGCCCGTCGTCGAGGGGCTCGGCGAGCTCCAGGAGTCGCTCGTCGCGTCGGTGCGGCTCGCGCGCTCCGAGCCCGAGCGGCTCGCCCACGAGGCCAGCGACCGCTACGGCTACCCGGCAGGCTTCCTCGCCCGGTACTTCGAGAAGCTCCGCTACAGCTTCGGGCCGCGCGAGCGGGCCGGGTTCTGCACCTTCCTCGAGATGGCGCGCGACGTGGGCGAGCTCGACCACGTGCCCGAGTTTCGGTTCATCTCGACCGAGATCGCGCCGGTCTAGGTCGCGAGCGCCGGCGGCCGCGCGGCGCGTCGGTAGTCGACGCGGTAGCCGAGGCCTCGCGGGATC
>DASTKY010000117.1:0-5586 GCA_035715495.1 Gaiella sp.
GCGGGGCGCGACCACGGTCGCGACGTCGTCCTGGCCGGCGGGAAGCGTCGCGCGCGCGGCGCCGAGCGCGACGGCCGCGTCGGTCGCGGTGCCGCGGCGGGAGGGGTCGCGCGCGAGCAGGCGGTCGACGAGCTCGACCGCTTCGCGCGGCGCGCCGGGCGCCGCCGTGGCGAGGGACGGAGCCGGCTCGTGGGCGCGGCGGAGGCCCGTCGCGAGCCGGTCCTCGCCCTCGAACGGCAGGCGGCCGCTCAGCGCGCGGTAGAGGATGCAGCCGAGCGCGTAGAGGTCCGTGGCGGGGCCGGTCGCCTCGCCGGACGCCTGCTCGGGCGCCCAGTACTCCGGCGTGCCCGCGAGCACGCCCGAGACGGGCGCGCTGCGCGACGAGCGCGCGAGCCGGGCGAGGCCGAAGTCGGTGACGACGAGGCGGCCGCTGCCCCGCTCCACGAGGACGTTCGCGGGGGTGAGGTCGCGATGGACGACGCCGCGCGCATGCGCGTGTGCGAGCGCGGCCGCGATCGGGGCGCACAGCTTCCGCGCGTCGTCCCACGTCCGCGGCCCACCGGCCAGGCGCGTGTCGAGGGCCTCGCCCTCGACGAGCTCCATGACGAGCACGGTCTGGCCGCGATCCTCGAGGACGTCGTAGAGGCGCACGACGTTCGGGTGCTCGAGCCGCGCCAGCGCCGCCGCCTCGCGCTCGAACCGCTCGCGCAGCTCGGGGTCGTCGGCGACCCAGGGGTGCAGGACCTTGATCGCGACGACGCGGCCGAGACGGAGGTCGCGCGCGCGCCAGACGACGCCCATCCCGCCCCTGCCCAGCTGTTCGAGTGGGCGATAGCGCCCTGCGATGACGTGCGTGTCCATAGACCCCGGTGGCTCCGCGGGTCCTCCACGGCAGCCGGTCAAGGGTAGCCGACGCTCCTCGGACATCGAACTCGCCTTCGTGGTCGCTGCGGCCGGTGCGGACGACACCGCCCCGAAGAGTCCGGGTTCTGCCCCGGCGGCGGCGCTCCTCTCCACGTCGCGCGGTTCCGACGGCGCAGACCTCGGCGCGCGTCGGCGGGGATTAGCATTCCCGGGGCACCCACGGACGAGGAGGAACGCGCACAGATGGCTGCAACCGAGCCAGGCAAGATCCGCAACGTCGCCGTCGTCGGCCACCGGGGGACGGGCAAGACGTCGCTCGTCGAGGCGCTCCTCTTCCAGACCGGCCAGGTGAACCGGCTCGGGACGATCGACGCCGGCACCACGGTCTCCGACTCGGACGAGGACGAGCAGCACCGCAAGCTCTCGATCTCGCTCTCGCTCTCGCACACGGAGTGGCAGGGCCGCAAGGTCAACCTGCTCGACTGCCCCGGCGACCCGTCGTTCCAGGGCGAGGCGCGCTGCGCGCTCCGCGTCGTCGAGGGGGCGCTCGTCGTCGTCTCCGGCGTCATGGGCTTCGAGGTCGGGACGGCACGCGTGAAGAAGCTCGCGGAGGAGCTCGGCCTCGCGCGGGTGCTCGTCGTGAACATGCTCGACCGGGAGCGCGCCGACTTCTTCCGGACCCTCGGACAGATCCAGGAGCAGTTCTCCTCGCGCTGCGTCGCCGTCCACATCCCGATCGGCGCGGAGCACGAGCTCGAGGGGATCGTCGACGTGCTCCACATGTCCGCGTACCTCAGCCCGAACGGGCAGAAGGAGGGCGACCCGGTCGCGATCCCCGAGGGGATGCAGGAGCTGGCGCGGGAGTACCGCGAGAAGCTCCTCGACGAGGTCGTGCAGATCGACGAGGCGCTGATGGAGCGCTACCTCGAGGGCGAGGAGCTCGACCCGCACGAGGTCGCGGCGGCGCTGAAGCTCGGCGTGACCCGCGGCGAGATCTTCCCCGTCGGCTGCTCGGTCGCCTCGAAGAACCTCGGCACGCATGCGCTCCTCGACCTGCTCATCGAGGGTGTCCCGTCACCGGCCAAGCGCGGCGCGCCGTTCGAGGTCGAGGGCGCCTCGACCGCCGCTTTCGTGTTCAAGACGATCGCCGACCCGTTCGCCGGGAAGATCAACCTCTTCCGCGTGCTGAAGGGCGAGGTGACGACCGACACGACGCTCCTCGACCACCGCGAGCGGTCGAAGGAGCGGATGGGCTCGCTGCTCGACCTCCAGGGCAAGACGACGGCCCCGGTCAAGGACTACGGCGAGGGCGACATCGGCGGGGTCGCGAAGCTGAAGAACGTCCAGACGGGCGACCTGCTCACCGACCGCGAGGTCGAGGTCGAGCCGCCGGGCTTCGGCTTCCCCGAGCCCGTGATGAGCTTCGCGGTGACCCCGAAGATCAAGGGCGAGGAGGAGAAGGTCGCCTCCGCGATCAAGCGCCTCGCCGAGGAGGACCCGACCCTGCGGCTCCGCCGCGATCCGCAGACGGGCGAGGAGATCCTCGCCGGGATGAGCCAGATGCACGTCGAGGTCGCCCTCGAGCGCGCGAAGCGGCGGTTCGGAGTCGACGTCGACCTGCACCAGCCGCGCGTGCCGTACCTGGAGACGATCCGCAAGGAGTCGCGCGCGCAGGGGCGCTACAAGAAGCAGACCGGCGGCCGCGGCCAGTTCGGCGACTGCGAGATCGTGCTCGAGCCGATCGACGGCCACGAGGGGTACGAGTTCGTCGACAAGATCGTCGGCGGGGTCATCCCGCAGAGCTACCGGCCCGCGGTCGACAAGGGGATCCAGGAGGCGATGCAGCACGGCGAGCTCGCGGGCGCGCCCGTGCAGGGGATCCGCGTGCAGCTCGTCGACGGCCAGTACCACAACGTCGACTCGTCGGAGATGGCGTTCAAGATCGCGGGCTCGATGGCGTTCAAGGAGGCCTACGCGAAGGCTGACCCCGTCCTGCTCGAGCCGATCATGGAGGTCGAGGTGACGGTGCCCGACGAGGCGGTCGGGGCGGTGAACGGCGACCTCAACTCGCGGCGCGGGCGCCTCAACGGGATGGAGCCCGCGGGCGGGATGACGACGATCAAGGCCGAGGTGCCGATGGCCGAGCTGCTGACGTACTCCCAGTCGCTGACGTCCATGACCGGCGGCCGGGGCGACTACGCCATGCACCTGCTCCGCTACGACCAGGTGCCGTCCCACGTCGCGCAGAAGATCGTCGACGAGACCCGGAAGGCGCGGGAGGCCGCCGCGACCTAGATCCGGCCGCACTTGTCCACAGCCTGTGGACGACTCCGCGGACGGTCTATAGTGGGCGCCTCGATGAGGGTCACGAAGGCCAACGTCACCCGGAGCTGCGCGATCTGCGAGCGCACGCTCCTGATGGGCGAGCACACCCTCCGGTTCTCGCCGGACGGCCACGAGTACGTCGACGTGTGCCCGCTCTGCAGCGAGGTGGCGCTCGACAGCGGCTGGGTCCGCGAGGGCCACGCCGTCTCCGCGGCGCTGCAGCAGCATCCGCGCCGGAAGCGCCAGAAGACGCTGTGGCAGACGCTCCTCGGGGCGCGCGAGGAGGAGACGGAGCCCGTCGTCTCGGAGCCGATCCTCCGGCGCCTCTCCGACGACGAGCTGATGCTCGTCGAGGCGGCCGACCTCTTCAACCAGTCCACGTTCCGCCGGACGGTGGCGGGGGTCGCCAAGAGCCTGGGCGAGCCGAAGGTCTCGATCGTGCCGCTGGCCGGCGTCAACGAGGAGACCGTCCTCACCTTCGCGTGGGACATCACCTGGTACCAGTACCGGGTCACGCCCGACGCGGCCCAGCCGGTGCGGATCGCCGACCGGGGGCACGACCTCGCCGAGGTCGAGGCGACCTTCTCGCGCTGGAACGCGCGGTTCGACGAGACCGGCCGCCTCGTGCCGGAGCTCGCGACGGTCTAGCCCCGCCCGGCGGCCGTACAATCGCGCCGTGACCACGGTCGACACGCAGGGCGCCGCGGCGCCGCTGCTCGCGCGCCTCGGCGTCGACGAGCACCTCGCCCCCGACGGCGACCTCGTCGTCCGCACGCCGATCACGGGCGAGGAGCTCGGCCGCGTCCACCGGGCCGACGCCGACGCCACGGCCGCCGCCGTCGCGCGCGCCTCGGCGGCATTCCAGGCCTGGCGCGACGTGCCCGGGCCGCGTCGCGGCGAGCTCGTGCGCCTCCTCGGGGAGGAGCTGCGCCGCGAGAAGGAGGCGCTCGGCGCGCTCGTCACCCTCGAGGTCGGAAAGATCGAGCAGGAGGGCCTCGGCGAGGTCCAGGAGATGATCGACATCTGCGACTTCGCGGTCGGCCTCTCGCGCCAGCTCTACGGCCGCTCGATCGCCTCCGAGCGCCCGGGCCACCGCCTCACCGAGACGTGGCACCCGCTCGGCCCGGTCGCGGTGATCAGCGCCTTCAACTTCCCGGTCGCCGTGTGGAGCTGGAACGCCGCCCTGGCGCTCGTCTGCGGCGACCCCGTGATCTGGAAGCCGTCGGAGCGCACCCCGCTCACCGCGATCGCGACGACGCGGCTGCTCGCCCGCGCCGCGGAGCGGTTCGGGGACGTCCCCGACGGGCTCTTCGAGCTCGTCCTCGGCGGCGCCGACCGGGCCGTCCAGCTCGCGGAGGACGACCGGATCCCGCTCGTCTCCGCCACCGGCTCGACCGCGATGGGCAAGGAGCTCGCGCCGCGCGTCGCCGCCCGCCTCGGGCGCTCGCTGCTCGAGCTCGGCGGCAACAACGCCGCGATCGTGGCGCCGAGCGCCGACCTCGACCTCGTCGTGCGCGCCGTGCTCTTCGCCGCCGTGGGCACCGCGGGCCAGCGCTGCACGAGCCTGCGGCGGCTGATCGTCCACGAGGACGTCGCGGGGCCGCTGCTCGAGCGGCTCGCCGACGCGTACCGCGGCATCCCGATCGGCGACCCGCGGGAGGACGGCACGCTCGTCGGCCCGCTCGTCACCGGCGAGGCGTTCGGCCGGCTCGAGGCGGCGCTCGGCGAGGCCGTCGCGGACGGCGGCGAGGTCGTCGTCGGAGGCGGTCGCGCGCACGCCGACCGCTGGCCCGATGCCTGGTACGCGGAGCCGACGATCGTCCGGATGCCCTCCCAGACCGACGTCGTCCGCCGCGAGACGTTCGCGCCGCTCCTGTACGTGCTGACCTACGGCGAGCTCGACGAGGCGATCGAGCTGCAGAACGACGTGCCACAGGGCCTGGCCTCGTCGATCTTCACGACCGACCTGCGCGAGGCGGAGCGCTTCCTCGCCGCGGCCGGCTCCGACTGCGGGATCGCGAACGTCAACATCGGGCCGAGCGGGGCCGAGATCGGCGGCGCCTTCGGCGGCGAGAAGGAGACGGGCGGCGGGCGCGAGTCAGGGTCCGATTCATGGCGCGCGTACATGCGGCGGCAGACCGCGACGGTCAACTTCACGAGCGACCTCCCGCTCGCCCAGGGCATCGAGTTCGACGTCCCCGCCTGACCGGCCGCGTGCCCGGTTCGCTCAAGCTCGTGTGGTTCGTCCCGCCCGCGCACCTGCGCGCGACGCGCGACGCCGTGTTCGCCGCGGGCGCGGGGCGGATCGGCGACTACTCGCGCTGCTCGTGGGCGACGCTCGGCGAGGGCACGTTCAGGGGCGGGGAGGGGACCTCGCCGGCGCTCGGCGAGCCGGGA
>DASTKY010000118.1:0-2000 GCA_035715495.1 Gaiella sp.
AGCGCGAGCTCGTCCTCGCCCTCTGAGCCGTGTCAGTCCGGGCGCGGCTCGCCGGCGCGCTCCTCGGCGACGAACCCGACGCGCCGGTGCGACGTGTCGCAGAAGGGCTTCGTCGCGGAGTGCCCGCAGCGGCAGAGCACGATCCCCTTGCCGGGCGGGATCTCGAACGGGACGCCCTCGGCGTCGACGATCGTGACCGGCCCGACGATCTTGTACGGCCCGCTCGCGCGGACGGTGATCGTGACCTCGTCCACGTGGCGAGCGTACCGCGCGGCCTACAATCCGCGGCCGTGGCGCTCCGCATCTGCCTCGTGACCCCCCACGCGTGGTCCGTGCCCCACGACACGAACGAGCACGTGGCCGGCGTCGCGGAGGCCTTGCGCGGGCGAGGGCACCTCGTCGTCGTCCTCGCGCCGTCGTCGCGCTCGTCCGACCTGATCGCCGGCCGTCGGGCGCTCCAGCGCGGGGAGCTCGACGGCGTCGTCGCTCTCGCGCGCGCCGTGCCGGTCTCGCCCCGCGCCGCGGTCGGGATCCCCGTCGGCGTCCGTGCCAACGTCGCGACCGCTCTCCGCCGCGGTGACTTCGACGTCGTCCACGGGTTCGACCCCGCGATGCCCGGGCTCTCGTACGTCGCGCTGCTCGAGTCCGAGACGACCACGGCGGCGACGTTCGTCGATCCGGAGCGGCTCGGCTACCCCCCGCGCCGGAACCAGCGCGACCGGCTGCTCGCCCGGATCGACACGCTCCTCGCGACGAGCGACGACACGCTCGCTCGGGCCCGCGAGCGGTTCCCCGGCGACTACTCGCTCGTGCCCGCGGGCGTCGACCTCGCCCTCTTCGCGCCGACCGCCAAGGGGCGGCGGATCGTGATCGAGAGCTCGTCGGGGAGCCTGCCGGTCGTCCGCGCCGCCCTCCGCGCGCTGCGCGGGATTCCGGACTGGGAGGCCCTGATCATGCGGACGGGCCGGCTCGCCGCGCGCCCGTCGATCCCGCTCGCCCTCCGCGACCGCGTCCACGTCCGGACGGCGCTGAGCTCGACCGCGCGCGCCGAGCTCCTGCGGGCGGCGTCGATCGTCGTCCCCGCGCCCGACGGCCTCGCCCGCCTGCGGAGCGAGGCGGCCGCCGCGGGCTGCGCGGTCGTCGAGCCGCCGGGCGTCGCGGCCCAGCCGGAGCTCGCCGCCGCGGCGCTCCTCCGGCTGACGGAGGACGACGCCGCGCGGGAGCGGGAGGCCGAGGCGGTGCGCGCCCGCGTCGCGGACGAGGACTTCGGCCTCGTCGCCGAGACGCTCGAGCGGCGCTACGCGGAGGCGCGGCGCCGCCGGCGGCCCGCCCGCCGCCACGAGACCGAGCCGCTCGCCGACCGCGACTGGATCACCGTCGACCTCCACATGCACACGAACCACTCGCACGACTGCTCGATCGAGCCCGCGGCGCTCGTCGCGCACGCGGAGGCCGAGGAGCTCGGCGCGATCGCGGTGACCGACCACAACGTCTTCTCCGGCGCGCTCGAGGCGATCGAGGCCGCCCGCGGCCGCGAGCTGATCGTGATCCCGGGCGAGGAGGTCAAGACCGACCGCAACGGCGAGGTGATCGGCCTCTTCCTGCGGGAGGAGATCCCGCGAGGCATGCCCTTCGCCAACACGATCGCCGCGATCCGCGAGCAGGAGGGCGTGGTCTACGTCCCGCACCCGTTCGACCGCATGCACTCGATCCCCTCGCCCGCCGTGCTCCACCGCCACCTGTCGGAGATCGACGTGCTCGAGGTCTACAACGCGCGGCTCCTCTTCGACGCCTACAACGACGAGGCGCTGCGGTTCGCGCGCAAGTACGGCCTGCTCCAGGGGGCGGGCTCGGACGCCCACGTCCTCCAGGGGGTCGGGACCGGCGCGCTCCGGCTCCGGCGCTTCGACGGGCCGGAGGAGTTCCTGCTCGCACTCCGCACGGCGACGGTGCTGCGCCGCCCGAAATCGCTCGCATACCTGCAGTCGCTGAAGTGGGTC
>DASTKY010000119.1:0-3688 GCA_035715495.1 Gaiella sp.
GGCCGCCTCGGCCTCCTCGACGAACCCCCGCGGCGCCTCGAGCCGCCGCCTCAGGTAGTCGACGTATGCCCCTTCGCTCCCGTCGCCCAGCCACTCGGCCGGGACGGCGGCGGCCGCGCGCGCGAGCGAATCATCGGTGACCCGCGCCGCGAGGCGCTCGTCGGCGGCCACGAGCGACGAGGCATACGGGAGCAGGACGTGCTCGTGCACCTCCGGGAAGCGGCCGTCGGCGTGCTCCGGCACGGGGTCGGGCGCGTGATGGAAGTAGAGCGCCGCCCCGTGGTCGATCAGCCAGAGCCGCCCGTGCCACCAGAGGAGGTTCGGGTTGCGGGCGGTGCGGTCGACGTTCGTGACGAAGGCGTCGAGCCAGACGACGTCGGCGGCGAAGTCCGCGTCCGGCGCGGGGCCTGCGGCCGGGCCGAAGGGCAGGGAGCCCGGGAGGAAGTCGACGCCGAGGTTGAGCCCGTCGCTCGCGAGGAGCAGGTCCTGGATCTCCCGGTCGGGCTCCGCCCGGCCGATCGTCGCGTCGAGCTCGACGAGGACCAGCTCCGGTACGGGGAACCCCAGCTCGCGCGCGAGCTCGCCGACGACGACCTCGGCGACGAGCGCCTTCGGCCCCTGCCCGGCGCCGCGAAACTTCAGGACGTAGAGCCCGTCGTCGTCCGCCTCGACGAGCGCGGGCAGCGAGCCGCCCTCGCGCAGGGGGGTCACGTAGCGCGTCGCTGCCACCGTCCGCACGCGCGCGACCCTATCCCGCGCGGGAAGCCCGCAAGGAACGCTTGTGTTGCTTCAACACAAGCGTTGCCTAGAGCCCGTACGCCTCGAGCAGGCGGAGCCAGAGCTCCGAGCGGGTCGGGAACGACGGGACCGCGTGCCAGAGATCGTCGAGCGGCACCTCGCCGATCACGGCGATCGTCGCGGCGTGCAGGGCCTCGGCGACCTCGGCGCCGGTGATCGTCGCGCCGACGACGAGCCCGCGATCCTCGTCGACCACGATCCGCGCCGTGCCCGGGGCGCCCTTGCCGATGAACGAGCCGCCGGCGTTCCCGCCCGTCTCGACCTCGACGACGCGCACGCGGAGCCCCGCCTCCTCGGCCGCGGCGGCGGTGAGGCCGACGGCCCCGACCTGCGGGTCGGTGAAGATCACGCGGGGCGACGCGCCGCCGTCGGAGCGCAGGCGCACCTCCTTGCCGAGGATCGAATCCGCCGCGAGGCGGGCCTGGTACTTGCCCATGTGCGTCAGGAGCGCGCGGCCGTTGACGTCGCCGACGGCGTAGAGCCAGTCGCGGCCGGGCACGCGGAGCGACTCGTCCACCTCGAGGTGCTTCCCGGGCTCGATCCCCACCGTCTCGAGACCGACGTCGGAGGTGCGCGGCGTCCGCCCGATCGCCACGAGGAGCTCGTCGGCCTCGACGGGCGCGCCTCGGTCGAGCTCTGCCCGGACGGCGCCGTTCCGCGAGACGGAGGCGACGCTCGTCTCGAGCCGCACGTCGACTCCGCCGTCGCGCAGCGCCTCGGCGACCTGTTCGGAGGCGAACGGCTCCTCGCGCTCGATGAGCCGGTCGCCGCGGTGCACGAGCGTCACCTCCGAGCCGAGTGCCGACCACGCCTGCGCCATCTCCACGCCGACGACCCCGCCGCCGAGCACGAGGAGCCGGCCGGGCACCTCCTTCGCGGTCGTCGCCTGGACGTTCGTCCACGGCTCCGCATCGCGGAGGCCGGGGACGTCGGGGATCGTCGCCGTGCTGCCGGTCGCGACGACGACCGCGCGTCGTGCGCCCAGCACCGTCGCGCCGACGACGACGCGCCGCTCCCCCTCGAGGCGCCCGTGGCCGCGGACGAGCGAGACGCCGCGGTCGGTGAGCCACGGGATCTGCGACGCGTCGTCCAGGTCGCTGATCACCTGGTCGCGACGCGCCAGCACGGCCGGGACGTCGAGCGGGCCGGTCGCGACCCCCGGCACGCGCCGCGCCTCGGCGGCGAGCTCGACCGGCCGGAGGAGCGCCTTCGAGGGCATGCACGCGTAGAAGGAGCACTCGCCGCCGACGAGCCGCTCCTCGACGATCGCCACCTCGAGCCCCGCCTGGCCGAGGCGTCCGGCGATCACCTCGCCCGGCGCTCCGGCGCCGATCACGATCACGTCGAGCTCGCGCTCGTCCACGCCGTCACCTCCGTCGTCGTCGCTACCAGGGACGGAGTCTGACGATGCGCGGGTCTGCGGAGGGCCGGCTCCCACCAGCCGGCCCTCACCTCCTTCTTCTCTACGACCCCGGGATCGGATGGTTCGCTCGGAAGACGTTCTCCGGGTCGACCGCCGCCTTCACCGCGCGGAGGCGCCGGTAGACGTCCTCGCGGTAGAAGGTCGCCGCGTCCGTGTGGTCCTCCGTGAAGTTGAGGTACTGCCGGCCCGTGTCGTACGGCGTCAGCGCCTCGCGGAGGACGGCGAGCTGGCTCCGGTTGGCCCGGTACGTCTCGTCGTCGAACACCATCCCGATCCCGAAGGTCAGGAAGTTCGCGTCGAACGTCGCGAGCGCGCCGTTGCCCTCCTTCGCCCGGTGGAGCTCCCCGCCGACGTGGCGGATCTCCGCCGAGACGAGCGGCGAGCCCGAGTCGGGCCCGGCGGCCGCGACGAACGCGTCGATCGCGGCGGCGTCGAGCGCGCCCAGCATCATCCCCTCGCCCGTGTACGGCACCGGCTCGGGCGGGTCCATGTGGAGCTCGGAGAGCCCGACCGGGTCCACCATCGCGAAGGTGTCGATCGCCGGCCCGAGCGCGCGCAGCGGCTCGAGCAGCTTCGCGCCCTCGGCCTCGCTTCCCATGAAGACGGCCTCGACCACCGCGAAGTTCTGTCCGCGGAGGAAGTCCGGGAGCTCGGGGAGCGGCGGGAACTGCAGGATCCGGCCGACCGAGGTCACCTCGTCGGGCACGGTCCGCGTCCACTCGAGCCAGGCCTGGAGGACCTCGCTCGAGCGCTCCCACGGGAAGAAGAGGACGCCCGCGTAGATCTCGGGGATCTCGTAGAGCTGGACCTCGAGCGCCGTGACGACGCCGAAGTTGCCGCCGCCGCCGCGGAGCGCCCAGAAGAGCTCGGGGTCGCGCTCGTGGTCGACCCGGCGCAGACGGCCGTCGGCCGTGACGAGCTCGATCGCCGTGACGCTGTTCGTCGAGAGACCGAGCTTGCGCGCGTACCAGCCGACGCCGCCGCCGAGCGAGTAGCCGGCGACGCTGACGTCGGGCGTCGAGCCGTGGAGCGCCGCGAGGCCGAGCTCGGACGCCTGCGGGACGACCTCGGCCCACTTCGAGCCGGAGCGCACGCGCGCGACCTTCCGCTCGACGTCGAACTCGACGCCGCGGAGGCGATCGGTCTTGAGCAGGATCGTGTCCTCCATGTCGCCGAGCGGCTCGGCGTTGTGGCCCGTCCGCTGGGGCGCGACCTGGAGGCCGTGCTCGAGCGCGAACCGGACGACGGCGACGACGTCGTGCTCGTCCTCCGGGACGGCCACGAGCGTCGGCTCCTGGGTGAACGAGAGGTTGAACGCCCGCGTGGCGTCCTCCCAGCCGGCGCCGCCGGGCTCGATCGCGGCCCCGCGCATGCGGCGTTGGAGGTCTCGGGCCAGCGTGGGTGTCTCGAGTGCGGTCATGGTCGTTTCGTCTCCTCGGAAAGTGTTTGCACCTTCAATGACCGAGA
>DASTKY010000120.1:0-3882 GCA_035715495.1 Gaiella sp.
GTCGATCCGGGGCGCATCGCTCACGCGGCGCGGCCCTCGGCGTCGCAGGGGATCGGCGGGTTGGTGCCCGTCGCCTGGAGCGCCTGGTCGATGATGTCCAGCGTCCGCTCCATCGCGACCGGCCGGACGCCGCCGACGTCCGAGTGGAACGGCTTGTCGAGGAAGTTGAGGAGCAGCAGCATCACCACGATCACGGAGGTGATTGCGCCCATGAGCATCGCCTGGGTGACCGGGCCCTCGCCGCTGTCGGCGAAGAACAGCATGTAGACGAAGATCACGCCGCCGATGAAGAAGAGGACGACCCAGAGCGGCGAGGGGATGACGCCGACCGCGCCGTGGATGCGGTCGAGCCGCGCCTCCTCGCGGGTCGACGTCTGGTCGAGCCATTTGTCGTAGGCCGACTGCTCCGACGCCGCCCGCGGCTCGATGCCGTCGAGGCGCTCGAACAGGGCGACGCCCCACGGGTTGATCGCGTCGCCCTGCGTCCCCGCCTCCATCCGGTCCCACTCCTCGTAGACGACGGAGCGCGCGTAGCAGATCAACAGCCCGGTCAGCTCGCCGCGGTCGGCTGCGGGGAAGAACTGCGCGGTCTCGACCTGCTGCGCGACGACGAGCGCTTCGGCCTCGGCGCCGCTGCGCGACTGGTCGTAGCTCGTGAAGGCCAGGAAGATGATGAACCCGAGGAGCACCGAGAACCCGGTCGCCAGCACGCCGAAGACGCCCGACGCGCGGTCGCCGTCCTGGAACCAGCTCCCCTCCGGCGCGCGGCGCCGGACGAGCAGCATCACCGCGACGGCCACGGCGGTCGTGCCCGCGGTGATCAGGAAGCCCCAGAAGAGATTCATCGCCCGGCTGCGACTCTACGGACCGGGCGGTCGGTCCGTGACGGTCGGCGTCCCCGGCTCGTCGCCCTGCGCGCGCAGGACGATGAGGATCCCGATCACGAGGTATCCGACCGCGGCGACCTGCGGGGCGAAGATCGCGAGCACGAGGATGCCGACGTAGAAGCCCAGGCTCGGCGCGGTGACGACGAGGATCGCGTTGACCTCCCGGTCGGTCACCTCGGGCCGGAGCAGCTCGCGGTTCCGGGCCGCGACGCCCCACAGCCCGCTCACGAGGAGCGAGATCACGAGCAGGTTCGCGCCGTAGAAGATGACCGCCGCGCGCTCGGCGTCCGCCTCCGTGATCGCCTCCGCGAGCAGCCTGGTCGGGAACGGGAGGAACGAGACGGCCATGAGCAGGCCGAGGTTGATCCGCATCAGCGCGCCGTTCGCGGACTGCAGGCGCCCGAAGATCCCGTGGTGGACCATCCAGAGCCCGCCGATCGTCACGAAGCTCGTCGCGTACGCGAGGTACGACGGCCACTGGTTGCCGATCCCCTGCCAGAGGTCGCCGAACTCGGAGCGGGGCACCGCGATCTCGAGGACGAGGAGTGTGATTGCGATCGCGAAGACGCCGTCGCTGAACGCCTCGATGCGACCGGTCGCCCAGCTGCTGCCCACGCCCGGTCCTGTTCCACGCCGCACCGTTCACCCCTGCCCGGGACGACCGCGCGCGGGCGCTACGGGCCGAGCTTGCGATCGATCACGGCGAGCCGGTCGTCGATCTGGCGGAGCAGTTCCTGCATGCGCAGCTCGCCCTCCTCGCGCAGCCGGCGCTCGACCATCGCGTGCTCGTGCTGGTCCTGTGCGACGAACAGCGAGACGACTGTCGCGGCGAGGAACGAGAGGAACGTGACGCCGAAGATGATCAGCCCGGCACCGACGATCCGCCCCGCGGTGGTCGTCGGGACGATGTCGCCGTAGCCGACCGTCGCGACGGTGACGACGGCCCACCAGAGCGCGTCGCCGAACGTCGGGAAGTCCTTCTCGTCGACGACGGTCGCGACGAACGCCGCGAGGAACGAGACGGCGACGGTGACGAGCGCGAGGAACGGGAAGATGCGCCGGGACGCGACGACGCCGCGCATCTTGGCGTCGAGGCGCGAGCTGACGATCGGCGGTGGGGGCGATTCGTGGGCCAACGGTCGCTCGTTGTTCGCCGGATCCGGCGTCCGCCCTGCCCCGGCACCGGTTGCGCCTAGACGAGCCGGCCGAGGCGGAGGCCGACGAACACGGCCGCGAGGCCGAGGAGGACGTTCGCCGCGATCGCCGCCAGCGCGACGGCGGCCTTGTCCGTCTCGAGCAGGTCGAGCGCCTCCTGCGCGAACGTCGAGAACGTCGTGTAGCCGCCGCAGAAGCCGAGGACGAGGGCCGTGCGGAGCCATTGCGGCGCGCGGTGGCGGTCGACGAGGGCGGCGATCAGGAAGCCGACCGCGAGGCAGCCGCTCACGTTGATCAGGAACGTCGCCCAGGGGAAGACGGCGTCGGAGCGGCGCTCGATCCAGGTGTCGACGCCGTAGCGGGAGAGCGCGCCGAGCGCACCGCCGGCGGCCACCCCGAGGATCACGGACATGTGGGTCTCCTCTCGTGGGTAGGAGCCATCAGCCGTGCCGGCGGTCGAAGGCGAGCCCCATCGCCTGTGCGCGGAAAGCGTAACCGCGCGGTGCGGGCGTCAGTCGCCGACCAGCTCCCGGAACCTCGGCTCGCCGCGGATCGCATCGAAGTCCGAGTCGCCCCGCGCCCACTCGCGCGACCGGTCGCTCAGCGCGATCGCCTGCTCGAGGTGCGTCAGCGCATCGGCTGTCCTCCCCGCGAGGCTCTCGCAACACGCGAGGTTGTAGACGACTGCGGGGTAGCCCGGGTTCGCCTCGACGAGGGCTGCTCCGCGGTCGGCGACCTCCGTGTACTCGCCTGCCTCGTAGAGGGGGTTGAGCGTGGCCCACAGCTCCCAGCCGCTCACCTGGTACGCCTCGCCCGGCGGCGAGCCGATCGCAAGGAGCGTCGTGTCCGCCTCCTCGGCGTACGCCGTCCGCTTCACGCCAGGCTGGGCGAACACGAACGTCCCGGCCGGTGCATCCACGTTCGCGCCGTCGAGCTCGAATCGCGCCCGCCCGCGCAGCACGACGTACAGCTCCTCGTCCTCGTCGGCCTCGTCGTGCTCGTTGATGATCCGGTCGCCGACGTCGCGGCCCGTCCACGCGGTGGCCCCGAACGCCGTGATCCCGAGGTGATGGCGCACGGGGCGGTACGGCTCCCGGCCGTCCGTGAGCTCGTCGATCTCCTCCAGTCGCGCAACCGCGTACTCCGCCATGGCCACCTCTCCGGTCGTCGGTCACCGTCCGGGGGACGGCGTATCCGCAATCGACACGGATCGAACCAGACCGCGCCTCAGCCGGGGTCGGCGAAGCGGACGTGCATGTGGTTCTCGTGGTTCGCGTACGGGACGACGACCCCGCCCGGGCCACGCAGGCCCGACGAGTAGCCGACGAACACCATGTGCGCGCCCGCGGCGAGGAAGCGGTCGAGGAGCGCCTGCGAGAGATGGTGGTCGACCTGGCTCGAGCCGATCGGCGCGCTGAGGCGCCGGTCGAGCCGCGGGTAGTAGACGTCGACGTCGAGGCCGTTCTGGTGCGAGGCGTGCTCGTCCATCCAGCCGCCGTGGCGCCTGCTGATGTCGCCGATCACCACGCGCGGCGCGTCCGGATGGGCCGTGCGGTAGCCCGCGATGACGGAGAGGATCGCGCGGATCGTCCGCTCGTTCCCGTACAGCCGCCCGGGCAGGTTCGGGCTGCTGTCGGTCACCGGGTTCCACGTGACCCAGTCGGGGCCTTCGACGGGAAGCTGCGTGCCGTCCACGAGACGGCCGGAGTACGGGGCGCCGACGGACGTCGCATGGCGCCACTCGATCGTGGCGGCCCGCGCCTCGAGCGCCCGCTGCCCGCGACGGGCCGCGGGCTTCGCGCGCGCGACGGGCGCCTCGGGAAGCGTGAACCGGAAGTCG
>DASTKY010000121.1:0-3239 GCA_035715495.1 Gaiella sp.
GTGCGGCCCTCGGCCATCAGCGCGAGCACGGCCCGTTCGCGGTCGGTCAGCCCCTCGAGCGGGTCCCGGCCGTGGCGCGGGCGCCCCACGAGCTGGCCGACGACCGACGGGTCCAGCACCGACCCGCCCGCCGCGACGCGGCGGACGCCGTCCGCGAGGGTCTCGAGGTCCGACACCCGGTCCTTGAGCAGGTAGCCCACGCCCTCCGTGCCGGTCTCGAGCAGCTCGAAGGCGTAGCTCGGACGGGCGAACTGAGAGAGGACGAGGATGCCCACGTCCGGCCAGCGCTCGCGGATCGCGCGCGCCGCGCGGAGCCCCTCGTCGGTGTGGGTCGGCGGCATGCGGATGTCGACGATCGCGACGGCGGGCTTGTGCATGGCGACGTGGCGGAGCAGGTCCTCGGAGTTCCCGGACTGCGCGACGACGTCGAAGCCGGAGTCGACGAGCAGGCGCGCAACTCCCTCGCGGAGAAGGACCGTGTCGTCGGCGAGGGCCACGGTTACGCCGGCTCCGAGCGTCGAGACCGTGTTGCGAAGGGGCGGGAAGTCACGCGGCAGGTCGTCGGCAAGCAGCTGGTGGATTCGCTCCGGGTCGGTGAGGCCCTGGAGGCGAAACTCGCCGAGATCACGGGCCGCAGCGTCTTCGAGTGCGACGAGCGTGTCCGCGGACACGAGGATCTGACCACCGTGGCCGGCGTTCGCGATGCGCGAGGCACGCACGACGTCGATTCCCGTGTACCCCTCGTCGCCGAGCGCGGGCGAGCCCGTGTGCAGGCCAAGGCGAACGCGGACTCGTATCCCACCTGGCCACTCGGCGTCCCGGAGCCTGCGCTGGATCTCGAGCGCCGCACCGGCGGCGTCGGGAGCGTCTCCGAAAGCGGCTACGTACTCGTCTCCGACGGCATCCGACTCCGCGCCGCCCTTCTCGGAGACCGTCTCCCGGATCATGCGGCGGAGGTGCGCGATCGCGTTCGGGTACTCGGCGGGCGCCGCGCTCTGTAGCGCCGTCGAGCCCTCGACGTCCGCGAACAGGAACGTGACGGTGCCGGTGGGGAGCACGTTCACGCGGGCGAGTGTACGTCCGCGATCTCCTCGGTCAGCGGGATCTCGGCACGTACGGCCGTCCCAACTCCGAGCGGGCTCTCGATCTCCAACGTCCCGTCGAGAACGGCGACGCGGTCGAGCAGGCCGCGCAGGCCCGAGCCGCCCGAGGGATCGGCTCCACCGACGCCATCGTCCGAGACCACCACGCGCAGCGCACCGTTCGACTGCGCTACCTCCACGCGGGCGGACGACGCCTGTGCGTACTTGGCGACGTTCGTCAAGGTCTCCGCGATCACGTAGTACGCGGCTGCCTCGGCCTCGGGCGAGAAGCGGCTGTCCGGCACGACGATCTCCACCGGCACCGGCGCCCGCGAGGCGAGCATCTCGAGCGCGGGCCGGAGACCGCGGTCCGTGAGCACGGCGGGGTGGATCCCACGTGCAAGCTCGCGCAGTTCTGCGAGAGCATGCGTGAGCTCCTCCCGCGCGCCCGTGAGCATCTTCCCGGCTCCCTCGGGGTCGGTCTCGAGCTTCGATTCGACGAGGCGCAGCGCCACGGAGAGCGCCACGAGCCGCTGCTGGGCGCCGTCGTGCAGGTTCCGCTCGAGCGCGCGACGTGCACGGTCCTCTGCGCGGACGAGGCGGGCGCGCGACGCATGGAGGTCCTCCGCGATGCGCTTCCGCTCGGTGATATCGAGGCCGGTGATGAGGAACAGGCGGCGGTCGTCGATCTCCGGCAGCGGCGTGCACGTCCAGGCGACCGACAGCGGACGGCCATCCTTCGTCACCCACGTGTTGTCGTGCTCCTTGGCCGGCTCACCGGCCGCGACCGCCTCGACGAGGGCCTGCACCTCGTCCGCCTCGGACGGGTCGACGAAGTGCTCCCAGAGGACCTGCCCGCCGATCTCCGCCGGCTCGTAGCCGAGCGTGTGCTCGAACGCGATGTTCGCGCCGCCCTCCGTCAGATGGCCCTGTCCATCGATGAGGCACAGCATGCTGGGCGCGTTGTTCGCGATCGCGTTGAGGAACGCGCGCTCGCGCTCCTTCTCGACCTCGAGCTGTCGACGCTCCGTCACCTCGATGCCCGAGAGGAGCACGAGCGACTCGGCGCGTCCGGTCACGTCCGCGACGGGCACGGCGGCCCAGAGGAACGCACGGACGCTCCCGTCCGCACAGCGCAGCTCGGACTCGACCTCGCCCGAGGCGCCGCCCGCGGCCGCCGTCGCGATCGCGGCGACTGCGCGGCCGTCGTCGTCCTCGACGACGAGGTCGCTGAACCTCGTCCCGACGAGCTCGTGGTCGCGCCACCCGAGGGCGTGACGGAATGCCCGGTTCGCTCCGACGCGGGGGTTGTCGACGTCGCGGTCGCGGATCGTGCCGTCCCGATCGAGCACGACGGCGATGCTCGGGATCGTCTCGAGGGTCGTGGTCGTCGCATCGCGCTCTCGCTCCAGCTCGAGTTCGCGTTTGCGCCGCTCCGTGATGTCGAGCCCGCCCGAGACGATGCTGACGACGCGACCGGCCGCGTCCTGCACCGGTGCCGCGCGCCAGTAGATCGTGAGCACCTCGCCGCGCGCGTTCGTGAACGTGTTCTCGTACTCGCCGGGCGGGTAGTCCGGAGCGAGCGCATGGAAGCGGGCGATCATCCCGTCGCGCTCGCTCGGCTCGATGAAGAGGTTCCAGAAATGCTCCCCGCGCGCCCGGTCGATGTCGTCATAGCCGGCTGCGTCGAGCGCCGTGGCGTTGAGCGTCCGGACGCGGCCGTCGGTCCCGATCGTGACGAGGAGGCTCGGCGCCGTGTTGGCGACGGTGGTGATGTAGTCGACCTCGGCGCGGAGCTCGGCCTGCAGGCCCTCGTTCTGGAGCGCCAATGCGGCGGCGGCCGTGACGGCCTCGAGCAGCTCCGGCTCGGCGTCGAGCCCTCGGTCGTAGACGATCGCCGCGACGCGGACGCCCTCGCGCTCGACCAGCTTCACCGCTCGGTGCTCGTCGGGCTTCGGTTCCTGCGCGCTGCGGCCCTGGAGATCCACCCATCCGGCGCCGCCCAGTCCGCGTCGCCAGTCGAGCCAGTAGACGACGTCGAGCCCGGGGTCGCCGAGCGCGCCGGCGAGTGCTCCCCGGAGCGGCTCTCCCGCCTCGAGCGCGACCACGAGCTCCGAAACGGACGAGCGGGCGAGACGCGTGCGCAGCACGCCGAAG
>DASTKY010000122.1:0-4708 GCA_035715495.1 Gaiella sp.
CTGCAGGAGCGCATCGCCGAGCTCCGGGCCATCCTCGGCGACCCCGGCCGGATCGATGCGCTGATCCGCGAGGAGCTCCTCGAGGTGAGGACGATCTACGGGAAGTCGGACGATCGTCGCACGGAGATCGTCGCCGGCGAGGACGCGCTCGAGCTCGAGGACATGATCGCCGAGGAGGACATGGTCATCGCGATCACGCGCTCGGGCTACATCAAGCGCCTCCCGGTCACGAGCTACCGCGAGCAGCGCCGCGGCGGCATCGGCGTGATGGGGATGGACATGAAGGACGACGACTACATCGAGCACCTCTTCGTCGCCTCCACCCACGACTTCATCCTCTTCTTCACGACCGTCGGGAAGGTCTACCGCCTCAAGGTGCACGAGCTGCCGCTCGGCTCCCGGCAGGCGAAGGGCCGCGCGATCGTGAACCTCCTGCCGCTCCGTCAGGGCGAGCTCATCCGGGCCGTGATCGCGACGCGCGACTACAAGGAGTCGAGGTACCTGGTCTTCGCCACGAAGAAGGGCGTCGTCAAGAAGACGGAGTTCCTCGAGTACAACACGCCGCTCAAGGCGGACGGGATCATCGCGCTGAGGATGCGCGAGGACGACGAGCTGATCGGCGTCCGCCTCTCGGACGGGGAGGACGACATCCTCATGGTCTCGCGCCTCGGCCAGGCCGTCCGCTTCTCCGAGAAGGACGTCCGCCCCATGGGCCGTCCGGCCTCCGGCGTCGCGGGCATGAAGCTCCGCGGCGACGACGAGGTGATCGAGGTCGACATCGCCTCCGACGACGCCGACCTGCTCGTCGTCACGGAGAACGGCTGGGGCAAGCGGACGCGCGTCTCGGAGTACCCGGTGAAGGGCCGCGGGACGATGGGCGTCAAGACCGTCCAGCTCGTGGAGGCCAAGGGGCGCCTCGCCGGCGCTCGCATCGTGCGGGACGGCTACCAGGTGATGCTGATCTCCGACGGCGGCACCGTGATCCGGATGGCGACCGACGGGATCAAGCGCTCGGGCCGCTCGACGCAGGGCGTGATCGTGATGCGCCTCCGGGAGGGCGAGAAGGTCTCGAGCCTCGCGCCGGTCATCGGCTCGGACGACGAGGACGAGCCCGTGGACGGCGTCGAGCTCGCGGGCGAGCCAGCCGCGGACGGCGTGCCCGAGCAGCCTGCCGAGTAGCTCAGCTCACCAGCGCGACGACGACCACGACGCCGAGCACGACGGCGGCGAGCACGATCAGCCCCTCGACGACCGCCTGGACGGTCGTCCGGCCGACGTCGTCGGCGCCCCCCGACCACGCGACCCGCCGCACGCCGCGCACCGCGGCGGAGGCGAGCACGGCGAGGACGAGGACGACGACGACGACGCCGACGAGCGTGCGCACCTAGTCGGCGCTCTTGCTCTGGATCCCCAGCGTTTCGAGGAACTCGATCGGGATCGGGAAGACGATCGTCGAGTTGTTCGTCGCCCCGATCTCGAGCAGCGTCTGCAGGTAGCGCAGCTGAACCGTGATGGGCTGCTGGGCCATCACCGCGGCCGCGTCCTTCAGCCGCTCGGAGGCCTGGAACTCGCCCTCTGCCGAGATCACCTTCGCGCGCCGCTCGCGCTCCGCCTCGGCCTGGCGGGCCATCGCCCGCTGCATGTCGCCGGGGATCTCGACGTCCTTGACCTCGACGATGGAGACCTTGATGCCCCAGGGCGAAGTCGCCTCGTCGATGATCGACTGGAGGATCTGGTTGATCTTGTCGCGCTCGGAGAGCAGCTCGTCGAGCACGTGCTGGCCGAGCACCGACCGCAGCGTCGTCTGGGAGATCTGCGAGGTCGCGACCATGTAGTTCTCGACCTGCACGATCGCCGCCTTCGGCTCGACGATGCGGAAGTACGCGACGGCGTTCACGCGGACCGGGACGTTGTCCTTCGTGATCACCTCCTGCGGCGGGACGTTGAGCGTCACCGTGCGCAGGTCGACCTTCTCCATCCGGTCGACGAACGGGATCAGGATGAAGACGCCGGGCCCCTTCGGGCTCGGGAGGAGCCGACCGAGCCGGAAGATCACGCCGCGCTCGTACTCCCGCGCGATCTTGATCGTCGCGAAGAGGACGACGATCAGCAGGACGGCGATGACGGCGACGACGATGAGTGCGACGGACATCAGGCCCTTTCGTTCGGGTGTGTGGATCCTACGACCAGGCTCAGGTCGTCCTCGACGGCCTCGACGGTGACGTGCTCGCCCGGGGTGAGGGGCGCTCCACCGGCCGACCGTGCCCGCCAGAGCTCCCCGCCGACGAAGACCCAGCCGTCGCGACGGACGACGCCCTCGCCGCCGACGAGCTGCCCCACGCCGACCTCGACGGGGTTGCGACGCGCCCGCACGACCCGGTTGACCGCCACTCCGAGCAGGAGCGCGAGCGTGACGGCAATGCCGACGGCGGTCCAGAGGGAGACCTGGTACGCCTCGCCGGCCGGGTCGAAGAGGATCAGCGCGCCGATCACGAACGTGACGGCGCCAGCGAGCGCAAGGGCGCCGTGGCTCACGACGAACGCCTCGGCGACGAAGAACCCGGCGGCGAGCAGCATCAGGAGGAGCCCGGCCGCCGAGACCGGTAGCACCTGCAGCCCGTAGAGGCCGACGACGAGCGAGATCGCGCCGACCGTCCCGGGGAAGATCAGGCCGGGGTTCCAGAGCTCCACGACGATCCCGAGGAGCCCGATGGAGAGCATCAGCGCGATCACGTTCGGGTCGATCAGCACGTCGAGGGCGCGCTTCCAGAGGGACATCTCGACCCGCTCGACCTCTGCGCCGGCCGTGTCGAGCACGAACCCCTTGGGCACCGTGCGTCGGCCGTCGATCTGCTCGAGGAGCGCGGGGACGGACGGGGCGATCACGTCGATCACGTCTAGCTTCAGCGCCTCGCGCGCGCCGTAGTTCGCCGCTTCGCGCACCATGGCCTCGGCCGCCTCGGCGTTGCGGCCGTGCTCGCGCGCGAGCTCGGCGATGTACGCCGCGGCGTCGTTGATCACCTTCCGGCGGAGGTCCTCGCCGAGGTCCGTGCCGGTCGCGGAGATCGGGGTCGACGAGCCGATGTTCGTCTGCGGCGCCATCGCGAGCACGTCCGCCGCCTCGCCGATCACGGCGCCCGCCGAGTCCGCGCTCGACCCGGACGGCGCGACGTAGACGACGACCGGCACGGTCGCCGCCAGCATCGACTTCACGATCTCGCGCATCGACGAGCCGAGCCCGCCCGGCGTGTCGAGCTCGACGACGACGGCGTCGTAGCCCTCGCGCTCGCCGCGCTCGAGCTCGTCCTGGAGGTAGCCCTGCGTCACCGGGTTGACGTCGTTGTCGAACTCGACGAGGAGCACGCGCGGCGTCGCCTCGGCCGCGCCGGCGGGCAACGCGAGGAGGACTGCGGCGGCCGCCGCCGCGAGGAGGCTGCAGAGCGCTCGCGCGATGCGCGCGTCCACGCTGCGACTGTAGCAACGGGCCGCTGCCCGCCCACTCGCGGGCTCGGGCTCGTAAGCATTGCGTGAGGGGAGGGCCTGCGGTCTTGTGGGAGAAGCACGGGTGCGCAACGCTTCGCTCCCCGCATGCGCCGACTCCTCCTGCTCACCCTCGCCGCCCTCGCCCTGCCCGCCTCGGCGGAGGCGGGCCTCGCGACGCTCCAGGTGCGCGAGGTGCCGCTCCACGGGGAGCGCGCCCTCAGCGCGGCCGGCGCCGGCGCGCCCTTCCAGCTCGTGGGCGTGCAGTGGCGCGGGCCGGGCCGCGTCGAGCTCCGCACCCGCTCGTCCGCCGGTCGCTGGTCGGCGTGGCGCGCCGCGGTGGCCGACGACCGCGAAGGCCCCGACCTCGGCTCGCCCGAGGCGCGCCGCGCGTCGGCGTGGCGCACGAGCGCCCCGACCTGGGTCGGCGCGGCCGTCGCGGTCCAGGTGCGAGCCGCGGGTCGCGTGAGCCGCGCGCGGACGCTGACGGTCCGGAGCCCCGTCTCGCGGGTGCCGCTCCGTCGGGAGGCGGCCGCCGGAGCGCCGCAGATCGTTCCCCGCAGCGCCTGGCAGGCGGACGAGACGATCCGCCGCGCGAAGCCCGAGTACGCGGACGCGCTCCGCATGGCCTACGTCCACCACACCGCGGGCACGAACGCGTACACCCGGGCGCAGGCCCCGGCGATCGTCCGGGCGATCCAGCTCTACCACGTCAAGGGGAACGGCTGGAACGACATCGGCTACAACGCGCTCGTCGACCGCTTCGGGACCGTCTACGAGGGGCGGTTCGGGGGCGTCGACCGGAACGTGATCGGCGCCCACGCGGGCGGCTTCAACACCGGCGCGTTCGGGATCGCCGTGATGGGGGACTTCCGCACCGTGGCGCCGCCCACCGCCGCGGTGGACGCGCTCGTGAAGACGCTCGCGTGGCGGCTCGACCTCGGCCACGTCGACCCGCTCGGGACCCTGACGCCCACCTCCGGCGGCAACGAGCGGTACGGCGCGGGCGTCCCCGTCTTCCTTCGCGCGATCTCGGGGCACCGCGACTCGAGCCTCACGACCTGCCCGGGCGAGCGGCTCTACGGGCAGATCCCCGCGCTCGCGAAGCGCGTCGCCGCGCTCGGCCTGCCGAAGCTCTACGCGCCGGTCGCGACCGCGGACGAGACGGGCGGCACGCGGCTCACGGCGCGGCTCTCGTCGGCGCTGCCGTGGTCGGCCGTCGTCGTCG
>DASTKY010000123.1:0-8403 GCA_035715495.1 Gaiella sp.
AACCCGGGATGGATCTCGAGCGCCCGCCGGAGGTGGTCGAGCGCCGCGTCGCGCTCGCCCAGGCGCGCCTCGGCGCAGGCGAGGTTGTAGAGGACGCCGCCCGCGTCGGGATGCTCGGCGAGCGTCTCGGCGAGGAGGCGCTTCGCCTCCGCGTACTCGCCGCGGTCGAAGAGCGGGAACGCCTCCGCGTTGACCTCCCAGGCCGAGATCCGGAACGGCTCGCCGGGCTTGCCCCCGACCGCGAGGACGGTGGCGCCGCCCGCGCCCGCGACCGCGCTCCGCTTCGTCGCCGGGTCGGAGACGAGGACGAGCGTCCCGGCCGGCGCCTCGGCCCGCCTCCCGTCGAGCGTGAAGGTCGCGGTCCCCTCGATGACGTAGTAGAGCTCCTCGTGCCCGGTCGGCACCTCGTCGTGATCGGGGATCACCTCGCCGCCCTCGGCGGCCGACCAGGCGTTGATCCCGAACGACGCGATGCCGAGCCGTCGCCGGATCGGGACCCAGCCCTCGCGCGCAGTCGACGGCTCGATGTCGTCGAGGCGAACGACCTGGAAGGGGTCGCGCGTCACGGCCCGAGCGTAGACCGTCGCGTGCTCAGCCGCGCCAGCGGTTCGTGATCGGCGTGCGCCAGTCGCGGCCGAACGCGCGCGGCCGGAGCTTGACCCCGGGCGCCGCCTGGCGGCGCTTGTACTCGGCGCGGTCGACGAGCGCGAGCGTCTTCTCGACGACGGCGGGATCGAACTGCGCGAGCAGCTCCTCCCGCGACCGGTCGAGCTCGACGTACGCCTCGAGCACCGGGTCGAGCTCGTCGTACGGTGGCAGCGACTGGTCGTCGCGCTGCTCGGCGCGCAGCTCCGCGCTCGGGGGACGCTCGATCGTCGAGACCGGGACGAGCTCCCGGCCGGCGCGCTCGTTCAGGTGGCGCGCGAGCCGGAACACGTCCGTCTTGAAGACGTCCTTGAGGAGCGCGTAGCCGCCGACCATGTCGCCGTAGAGCGTCGCGTAGCCGACCGCCATCTCCGACTTGTTGCCGGTCGCGAGCACGAGCCAGCCGTGCGTGTTCGAGAGCGCCATCAGCAGCGTGCCGCGGATGCGCGCCTGGAGGTTCTCGGCCGCGAGGCCCTCGAGGCCGCCGAGCGCGTCGTCGAGCGCCGTGACCGCGGCCTCGATCGGGATCTCGCGGAAGTCGGCGCCGAGGTTCTCGCTCACCTCGCGCGCGTCGTCGCGCGTCCCCTCGGACGAGTAGCGGGAGGGCATCGAGACCGTGTGCACGCGGTCGGGGCCGAGCGCGTCGGCCGCGATCGCAGCCGTCACGGCCGAGTCGATGCCGCCGGAGACCGCGACGACGACGTCGCCGAAGCCGTTCTTCTCGACGTAGTCGCGGAGGCCGAGCCCGAGGCCGAGGCGCATCTGCTCGAGCCCGGGCGCGAAGGGGGTGACGGACGGCGCGGCGGCGCCCGTCGCGGCCGCGCGCGGCGGCGCGAGCCTGACGGTCGTCGCCTGCGGAGGGTCGGTGCGGACGCGCTCGAGCTCGCGCCGGCGGACGTCGCGAAGGCGGCGCCCGATCGCCTCGGTCGGGTCGAGGTCGACGACGAGCAGGGCCTCCTCGAAGCCGGGCGCGCGCGCGATCACCTCGCCCTCGTCGTCCAGCACGACGGAGTGGCCGTCGAAGACGAGCTCGTCCTGGCCGCCGACGAGGTTGCAGAAGCCGACGTAGACCGCGTTGTCGCGGGCGCGGGTCACGAGCATCTCCTCGCGGTCCTCCGCCTTGCCGACGTGGAAGGGCGAGGCCGAGAGGTTCACGAGGAGCGTCGCGCCGGCGAGCGCGAGATCGGTGGCGGGCGGGCCGGGCTGCCAGACGTCCTCGCAGATGGTCGGCCCGACGAGGACGTCGCCGAGCTCGAGGAGCAGGAGCTCCCTGCCCGCCGCGAAGTACCGGTGCTCGTCGAAGACCCCGTAGTTCGGCAGGAAGTGCTTCCGGTAGACGCCCACCACCTCGCCGCCGGCGCAGACGAACGCGGCGTTCGCGAGGTCGCGGTCGAAGGCCGGCGCGCCCACGAGGGCCACGGTCTCGGTGCACGCGCGCGCGACCTCGTCCACCGCCTCGCGCGCCGCGCGGACGAAGCCGGGCCGGAGGAGGAGGTCCTCGGGCGGGTACCCGGTGACGGCGAGCTCCGGGAGGACGACGAGGTCGGCGCCCGCGCGCGTCGCGTCCCCGATCGCGCCGGTGAGCCGCTCGACGTTCCCGTCGATGTCGCCGACGACGACGTTCAGCTGGGCGAGCGCGAGCCTCATCGAAGTTTTCGCCTCACGGTCACAAACTTATCCTATCCGGCGATGGAGACCGTCACGATCGCGCGGCGCTACCGCGGCCCGCTCGACTCCGCGAACGGCGGGTACGCCGCGGGCCTGCTCGGCGCGCGGCTCGGCGCCGCGGCGGAGGTCACCCTGCGGCTGCCGCCGCCGCTCGAGCGGCGGCTCGTCGTGCGGCCGACCGACGCGGGGCTCGCGCTCGAGTTCGAGGGCGCGGACGTCGCCGAGGCGCGGTCGGCGGAGCCGGGGCTCGACGTGCCGCCGGCGCCCTCGCCCACGGAGGCTGCGGCCGCGGCGGAGGGCGTGGGCGGGTGGGGGCCGCCCGAGTTCGCCGAGTGCTTCGTCTGCGGCACGCGCGACGACGGCAGCGGTCTCGGGATCCACCCGGGTCCCGTCCCCGGCCGCGACGGGCTCGTCGCGACGACCTGGGTCGCCCGGGAGGCGTCGCCCGAGGTGGTGTGGGCCGCGATCGACTGCCCGGGCGCGTACGCGACGGGCGACCAGGACGGCGCGCCGGTCCTGCTCGGCCGGATCACCGCGCGCATCGACCGCCTGCCCGACGAGGGCGAGCCGTGCGTCGTGGCGGGGTGGCCGCTCGGCGCCGACGGCCGGAAGCTCTTCGCGGGAACGGCGCTCTTCGGCCGCGGCGGCGAGCTGCTCGCGCACGCGCGGCAGGTCTGGATCGCGCCGCGCCCGGCCTAGGCGTTCCAGCGCGTCAGGACCGGCGTCTCGCGCTCGTAGCCGAGGACCGAGACGGTCGCCGTGTCGAGGCGGTAGAGGCGGCCGTCGGCGACCGGCTGCCCCAGCCAACGGGCGGCGAGCGCACGCAGGCAGTGCGAGTGGCCGAAGAGGAGCGTGTCACCCTCGGTCGCGCGCGCCCGCGCGATCACGCGATCGACGCGGGCGCCGACCTCGCCCGCCGTCTCACCGCCGGGGGCGGCGTGCGTCCAGACGGTCCACCCCGGCACGGTCTGCCGGATCGTGGCCGTCGTGATGCCCTCGTATGCGCCGTAGCCCCACTCCGACAGGACCTCGTCGACCGCCGCCGCCGGGTACCCGGCGAGCTCCGCCGTGTGCCGCGCGCGCAGGCGGGGGCTCGTGAGGACGAGCGCGAACGCGCGGCCGCCCAGCTCCTGCGCGAGCCGCGTCGCCGCGGCGAGGCCCGCATCGGTCAACGGCAGGTCGGTCGTCGAGGTGTGGCGCCCCTCGCGGCTCCACTCCGTCTCGCCGTGGCGGGCGAGCCACACGGAGGGGGCCACGCCTAGCCCTCGGAGAGCGCGACGAGCAGCCCGCCGTCGTCGTCGTAGGCCGGGAAGAGGTCGACGACGACGCCCTTCTCGATCCCTGCCCGCGTCGTCACGGCGAGCCGCTCGCCGAGGCGGCGGACGCCCCACTCGCGCACGAGCTCGAGGCCCGCCGTGTCGGAGAGCGTCAGCGCCGTCGCGACGTCGCGGCCGATCAGGTCGGTCTCGCGGAAGCCGGTCAGCTCGAAGATCCCGCGCCCGACCGCGAGCACACGCCCGTCCCGGTCGCAGACGACGAACCCGGTGGAGGGGGCGGGGTAGTAGTCCTCGAGCAGCTGGAAGAGGAAGCCGAAGCCGCAGCTCCGGCACGCGGGCGCGTGGCCCGAGAACCCCTCGGTGCCGTCGATGTCGATCGACCGCTCGCGGCAGTTCGGGCAGATGTAGACCGGCACCTCGTGATCGTAGGGGTCACGCGGCGACGGCCCGTCGACGACCCGACCCTGTTAGCGCTTGCTAACGTAGCGATCACTAACTTAGTGGGAGGTGCGCATGGTGGCGAGGCTCGTCACGGAGGAGAACAAGAAGTGGTGGACGCTCGCGGCGGTGGCGTTCGGGCTCTTCATGATCATGCTCGACAACACCGTCGTGAACGTCGCCCTCCCGGCGATCCAGGAGGACCTCGGGGTCGGGCTCTCCGAGCTCGAGTGGGTCGTCTCGGGCTATGCGCTGACGTTCGCGGCGCTGATGCTGATCGGCGGCAAGCTCGCCGACGCGTACGGGCGCCGGCTGCTCTTCGTCACGGGCATCGCCATCTTCACGCTCGCCTCGCTCGCGTGCGGCCTCTCCACGACCGGCGACATGCTGATCGCCGCGCGGGTGGCGCAGGGCGTCGGCGCCGCGCTGATGAACCCCGCGACCCTTTCGATCATCGCGGCGACCTTCCCCCCGCGGCAGCGCGGCACGGCGATCGGCATCTGGGCCGGCGTCTCGGCCCTCGCGCTCGCGATCGGCCCCCTCGTCGGCGGGCTCCTGACCGAGCACGTCGGCTGGAACTGGATCTTCTTCGTGAACGTGCCCGTCGGCATCGTCGGGATCGCCGCGAGCTTCCTCCTGATCGACGAGTCCCGCGACCCGACGCACAGCCGCCTGGACCTTCCCGGCCTCGCGACCTCGGCGATCGGGCTCTTCTCGCTCACGTACGCGCTGATCGAGGCCAACGCGTACGGCTGGGGCTCGGCGCGCATCGTCGGCGCCTTCGTCCTCGCCGCGGTCGCGCTCACCGCCTTCGTGCAGCTCGAGCGGCGCCAGACCGCGCCGATGCTCGACCTGACGCTGTTCCGGAACCGCACCTACGTGGGCGCGAACCTCGTGATGCTCCTCGTCGCCCTCGCGATGTTCGGCGTCTTCTTCTTCGTCTCGCTCTACATGCAGAACATCCTCGGCTACTCGGCCGTCGAGGCGGGGGCCTCGTTCCTGCCGATGACGCTGCTGATCATCGTCCTCGCCCCGATCGCCGGGCGCATCTCCGACCGCTTCGGCTCCCGGTGGCTCATGACGGGCGGAATGTTCCTCCTCGCGTGCCAGCTCGTCTCCTTCAGCCAGCTCGGCGCCGACGCGGGCTTCTGGAACCTGCTGCCGGGCCTCGTCCTCGGCGGCTTCGGCATGTCGATGACAATGACGCCGAGCGCCGCGGCCGCGACCCGCTCGGTGCCGGTCGCCAAGGCCGGGGTCGGCTCCGCTGTCCTCAACGCGTGCCGCCAGGTCGGCGGCTCGATCGGGATCGCGCTGATGGGCGCGATCATGGCCGCCCAGCTGACTCCGGCGGATCCCGTCGAGTCGTTCATGGCCGGGTTCGAGGACGCGCTGCTCGTCGCCGGCGCGATCGCCCTGGTCGGCGCCGTCGTCGCCGCGTGGCTGATCCGGCCGCACGACCTGGCGCAGGCCGAGGCCCACGCGATGCCCGCCGAGGCGCTGTGAGCGGCACGCGCCGGCTCCCCGCCGACGCGCGCCGCCGCGAGATCGTCCAGGCGGCCCTGCGCGTCTTCTCGGAAGGGAGCTACTCGGGCGCGACGACGGCCGAGATCGCGCGCGAGGCAGGCGTCACCGAGCCGGTCCTGTACCGCCACTTCGCGTCGAAGCGCGACCTCTGGTTCGCGTGCCTCGACGCGGCGTGGGAGGAGTACCGCACCGTCCTCGACGGCCTGCTCGCCGCGCAGGTCGCGGGCGGCCCGGCGGTCGCGCCGCCGCCCGTGGCCCGCTGGAAGAAGGCCCTGATGTCGAACCTGTGGATCCAGGGGATCACCGAGGCCGGCGAGGATCGCGAGATCCGACGCTTCGTCGCCCGGCACATGCGGGCCGTGCACGACCACATCGCGGGCTGGATCCGCGAGCAGCAGGCGCTCGGGTCCGTGCCGCCCGACCGCGACGCCGACGCCGAGGCGTGGGTCATGGTCGGCGGCGCCCTGCTCCGCTCGGTCGCGCACCGCCTCGGCGGGCTGCTCGACGACGAGGACCTCGCGTCGATCCAGCGCGAGCGGACGCGCTGGCTCACCGGGGCGACCGACACGGCGGTCGCGGTCGCGCCGCCCGCGGGCTGACGGCGGGGCCTCGCGCCCGAACCGACCGGCCGGGAGGGGCGTATCCTCGAAGGGATGCGCCTGCTGCTCATCGGTCTGCTCACGGCGCTCGTCGCGGCGCCCTCGAGCCCGGCCGCCGGGCCCGACCCGGTGGACGCGAGGAAGCGGGTCGTCCGGGAGTGGTCGGCGCGGGTGAACGCGTACGACAACGACGGCGTCGCGCGGCTCTTCGCCCGGCCCGCGGCCGTGGCGCAGGGGGGCGCGATCTACGCGCTCCGGACCTACGACGAGATCGCGATGTGGCACGAGGGCCTGCCGTGCGCGGCCCGGATCGTCTCGATCACGGTCAAGGGGCAGGACGCGACCGCGGTCTTCGTCCTGCGGAACGGCCCGCATCGCCGCTGCGACGCGCCGGGCGGCAAGGTGGCCGCGGTCTTCCACATCAGCGGCGGGAAGATCGTCGCCTGGGCGCAGATCCCCGTGCCGAAGCCCGCCCGGCCCGTCGCCTAGCCGGCGGTCTCGCGAGGCTCGGCCGCTGCGGCGGGCGCGGCCAGCACCTCGTCGCGCGCGTAGTGCCCGACGGCGTCGAACCAGCGCTTGGCGTGGAGCCCGCGCCGCAGGTCGCAGTCGGCGACGATCGTGCCCTCCGCGTCGTACAGGGGGCCGGCGATCAGCTCGCCGGCCACCGGGTCGACGACGCAGGCGCCGCCGCGGCCGAACACCTCCTTCCCCTCCGGCAGGGGCAAGGGGAAGTCGGCCGGGAACGCCGAGCGCGGGATGTACTGCGGAGCGGACACCACGAAGGCGCCCGACTCGATCGCGATGTGCCGCATCGACGCGACCCACCCGTCGGTGTCGTCCGCCGTGGGCGCCACCCAGAGCTGCGGGCCGTCCTGGTAGACGCGCCAGCGCGCGAGCGGCATCCGGTTCTCCCAGCAGATGAGCCCGCCGATCCGCCCGAGCGGGGTCGCGACCGCCCCGAGGTCGTCTCCCGCGCCGATCCCGTGGAAGAGCCGCTCGTGGTGCGTCGGCATCAGCTTGCGGTGCTTGTGGAGGAGCCCGCCGGGCCCGACGAGGAGCAGCGTGTTCCAGACCGTCCCGGGACGGCCCAGGTCGCGCTCGTTGACGCCGACCGCGCAGTGCACGTCGTGCCGGGCGCACGCCGCCGCGAGCTCGTCGACGACCGGTCCCGGAACCTCCACCGAGCTCGCCCAGAAGCGCTCCCAGAGCTCGTCCGAGCCGCCGAACGTCGAGGCCTGGTGCGCCCAGGCGTTCGACGGGTAGAGCGAGAAGAACGCCTCGGGGAAGACGACGAGCCGCGCGCCGAGGCCCGCGGCCTCGCCGAGCAGCACGAGCGCCTTCGCGAGGGTCGCGTCTGCGTCGAGGAGCACCGGCGTCGCCTGCACGGCCGCGACGCGCACGGTCGGGAACTCCGTCACGGCCGCATGATCGCACCGACCGCGAGCGCGTGCGGAAGGCGTCCGCGCCGCGCCGGGAAAGTGAAACGCCCCCGGCTGCGGCTTCCGGGGGCGTCTCGAAGGAGGCTGCTCCTCCGGGGGAGCCGTCCGGAGCTCGTGACTCTGCGGCCCAGTCACGCTGTTCTCCGCACGGCACCGGTTCCCGTCGGTGCGCCCCGCGCACTGATCCTGGCGTCTGGATCAGTGCTTGGTGACCGGACTGTAGGGGCCGTGTCCCGAAAAGTCAAGTAGCTCGGTCAAGTGATCCTGGGTATGCTGTGCTTCACATGGTTCACCCGCCCGACCACCCGCGTTCACCCCATCGGGGGACGGCGGCGCAAGGAGCCCCGGGGTTGAGTTCAGACCGTATGGGCGATGCGGCCGCCACGACGTCCGTCGCTGCACCGGTCGTTGCCCGGAGCATCGGCGAGCGCGTCCGCTCGCTGCGCGTCGCCGCCGGCCTGACGCAGACCGCGCTCGCCGGCGACCGCTTCTCGAAGGAGTACGTCAGCCAGATCGAGCGTGGGAAGACGCGCCCGACCGACGAGACCGTCGCGTGGCTGGCCGAGCGGCTGGCCGTCGACGCGCAGTTCCTGCTCCACGGGGTCTCCGCCGACGACCGCACGCGCGTCGAGGCGCTGCTGACCCGCGCCGAGGCGCTGGCCGCGGCCGGGACGCCGGTCGGCCGCTACTTCCTGCAGGCCTCGATCGCGGCCCAGCACGCCCGCGCCGCGCGTGCCGAGGAGACCAACTGGCGCCGGATCGCGGCTCTGTATGACGTCCTGGCCCGAGCCGCGCCGGGACCGGTCGTCGAGG
>DASTKY010000124.1:0-2726 GCA_035715495.1 Gaiella sp.
GCGGTCAGGGCGTGGATCGCGATCGCGCGGTGCGAGTAGACGACGCCCTTCGGCAGGCCGGTCGTCCCGCTCGTGAAGCACATCGCGGCGGCCTTCCGCTCGTCGATGTCGCGGTAGACGAACGCGCTCTCGTCCGCCGAGGCGACGAGCTCCTCGTAGTCGAGCGCACCCTCGGGAACGTCGCCGGCGCCGACCGCGATCACGTGCTCGAAGCCGACGCGGTCGACGAACTGTGCCGCGAGCGGCCAGAGCACCTTGTCGACGACGAGCACCCTGTCCCCGGCGTGGCTCGCGATGTACGTGTTGTCGTCGGGGTGCAGCCGGAGGTTCAGCGTGTGGGTGACGAAGCCGCCGACCGGTGCGCCGATGTACGTCTCGAGGTGCTCGTGGTGGTTCCACATGAGCGTCGCGACCCGGTCGCCGTCCTCGAGGCCGAGCCCGCGCAGCCCCACCGCGAGCCGCTTCGTGCGGGAGGCGAAGTCGGCGTAGCCGTACCGGTGCCAGCTCTTGTCGGGCAGCCGCGAGACGATCTCCCGGTCGCCGTACAGCTCGTCCGCCCGCTTCAGGATCGCAGGGACGTTCAGCTGATAGTCCATCATCAGGCCTTCCACGACGTTCCTCCTCCGTCAGGCATCGAGCAGGTGACTCGCGACCTCGGCGCGGAGCTGCGCCGGTGACGACTCCCAGGACTGGATCCCGAGCGCGCGCTTGTAGAGCCGGTGGAGCTCGTGCTCCCAGGTGAAGCCGATACCGCCGTGGGCCTGGATCGCGCGCTCGCAGGCCGCGACCGCCGCCTCCGCGGCAGCCGCCTTCGCCGAGGCGGCGGCGACCGGGCCGTCCGCCTCGCCCTCGGCGACGCACCACGCGGCCCACCACGCGAGCGAGCGCGCCAGCTCGAGCTCGGCGTGCGACGTCGCGAGCGGGTGCGAGACCGCCTGGTAGGTGCCGATCCGGCGCCCGAACTGCTCGCGCTCGGAGACGTAGGCGACGGCGAGCTCGAGCGCCTTCGATCCGACCCCGACGGCCTCGAGCGCGAGGATCGCGAGCGAGCGCGTGCGCAGCGCGGGGAGGACGTCGGACGAGCACAGCGCGCGCCCGGCCTCGCCGCCGGAGACGACGCCGAGCGGTCGCGACTCGTCGTTCGTCGCGAGCACCTCGCGCTCGCCGCCGTCGAGCTCCCACACCGTGTCGCCCCCGACGATCGCGACGCCCGTCGCGGTGTCGAGGTCGGGCACGAGCGGCGCGAGCGCGAGCGTCCAGCTCGCCTCGCCGGCCGCGACCGCGGCCTGGTCCGAGCCCGGGAGGAACGGCAGGAGGCACGAGGTCGACCAGAGCGGCGCGTGCAGGAGCGCGCGCCCCGCCTCCTCGTGCAGCACGGCCTCGTCGAGGAAGCCGAGCCCCGCGCCGCCGTGCTCCTCCGCGACCGAGGCGCCCGTCCAGCCGAGCTCCGCGAGCTGGGCCCACGTCGGGTCGGCGGTCGATGCGAGGAACGAGCGCGCCTGGGCGCGCAGCTCCTCCTGGAGCGGCGTGAAGGAGAGATCCATCAGCGCGACCTCGGCAGGCCGAGCACCCGCTCGGCGACGATGTTCCGGAGGATCTCCGACGTCCCTGCCTCGATCGTGTTGCCGCGGCTGCGGAGCTGCTGCACCGGCCAGTAGCCGCCGTACGGCGCGTTCGGCGCGAGGAGCTGCGCGTCCGGGCCGAGCAGGTCGAGCGCGAGCGAGGTCGCGCGCTGGTTCGCCTCCGACCACTGGAGCTTGAGGATCGAGCCCTCCGGCCCCGGGATGCCGGTGCGCTCGAGCGCGGAGAGCGAGCGGTATGCGGTGAGCCGCAGCGCCTGCAGGTCGATCCACTCCCGCGCCAGCGCGTCGCGCTGCACCGGGGTCGCGCCGCGGTCGCGCGCCAGCGCGAGCAGCTTCCCGACCTGCACTTCCAGCCGGGCGACGAGCGCGAACCCGAGCGTACCGCGCTCGTGGAGGAGCGTCGTCATCGCGACGTCCCAGCCTCCCCCGATCTCGCCGATCACGTTCTCGCGCGGAACCTCGACGCCGCTCAGGAAGATCTCGTTGAACTCGGCCTCGCCGGTGATCTGCGCCAGCGGCCGTACCTCGACCCCGGGCGCGTGCATGTCGACGATCACGTAGGTGAGCCCGGCATGGCGCTCGGAGTCCGGGTCGGAGCGCGCGAGCAGGATGCAGTAGTCGGCGATGTGGGCGTACGACGACCAGACCTTCTGGCCGTCGAGCACGAAGCGGTCGCCCTCGAGGCGCGCCGACGTGCGGACGCCGGCGAGGTCGGAGCCGGCCCCGGGCTCGGAGAAGCCCTGGCACCAGATCTCGTCCGCGGAGAGGAGCGGCGTGAGATAGCGCGCCTTCTGCGCCTCGGTGCCGCGCGAGATGATCGTCGGGCCCGCCATCCCGAGCCCGATCACGCCGATGTGCGGCGGCGCCTCGGCGCGCGCCTCCTCCTCGAGGTAGATCGCCTGGTACCGCGGCGCCAGCCCCCGCCCGCCGAACTGCTCGGGCCACGCGATCCCGACCCAGCCGCCGTCGTAGAGCGTCCGGCTCCAGGCGCGCACCTCCGGGCCGTCGAAGCGGGCCGCGCCGCCCCGATGTCCCTTCAGCTCGTCCGGCAGGTTCTCGGCGAGCCAGGCGCGCACCTCCTCGCGGAACCGAGCCTCCTCCGGGGTGTCGCGGAAGTCCATCGCGCGCGATGCTAAACGACCT
>DASTKY010000125.1:0-8263 GCA_035715495.1 Gaiella sp.
GACATGCTCCGCCACGCGTACTACTGGCGCGCGTCCGGCGTCGAGGACGAGAGCGGGCTGCACCCGATGCGCTACGTCGAGAACTGGGGTCGGCCAGGCGATGCGGCGGTGATCGCGCTCGACGAGGGCTTTCCCGTCGGCGCCGCGTGGTACCGGCTGTTCGGGAAGGAGCGGCCGGGGTACGCGTTCGTCGACGAGCGGACGCCCGAGCTCGCGATCGCCGTCGTGCCGAACGCCCGCGGCAAGGGCATCGGGTCGAAGCTCCTCGATGCCCTCCTCGCACAAGCCCGCGCAGCCGGCTACCCGACCGTCTCGCTCAGCGTCGACCGTGAGAACTCCGGCGCGATCGAGCTGTACGAGCGCCACGGCTTCGAGCGCGTGGACGAGGACCAGGATTCCGTCAGGATGCTCGCCCACCTCGACACTCCGACATCCGCAACCGAAGGGAACCCCGCATGAACGTCGACGTCGCCGTCCTCGGAGGCGGCCCGGCCGGCTACACGGCCGCGATCCGCGCAGCCCAGCTCGGGGGGAAGGTCGCCTGCATCGAGCGCGAGCCTGCGCTCGGAGGGACCTGCCTTCGCGTGGGCTGCATCCCCACCAAGGCATGGGTGCAGAGCGCGCACGCCTACCACGACGCGCAGGAGACCTTCGCCAAGCTCGGCGTCCAGGTCGGCCCGCCGACGCTCGACTTCGGCACCGTCGCGGCGTGGAAGGACGGGGTCGTCACGCAGATGACGGGCGGCGTCGCGTCGCTCTTCAAGGCGAACGGCGTCGAGTGGGTCGAGGGCAACGGGACGTTCACGAGCCCGACGACGATCGCGGTCGAGGGCGCGGACGAGGTCACCTTCACGAGCGCGATCGTCGCGACCGGGTCGTATCCCGTCCGGCCGCCGATCCCGGGCATCGACTCGCCGCGCTGCGTCGACTCGACCGGCCTCCTCGCGCAGACCGAGATCCCGCGCCGGCTCGTGATCCTCGGCGGCGGGATCATCGGCTGCGAGTTCGCCTCGATCTTCGACCGCTTCGGGACCGAGGTGACGATCGTCGAGATGCTCCCGCACCTGATCCCGCTCGAGGACGAGGACGCGTCGAAGGAGCTCGAGAAGGCGTTCAAGAAGCGCCCGATCGCGCTTCACCTCGAGAAGCAGTGCACGCAGGTCGACGACCACGGGGAGCACCTCACGGTGCACTTCGGCGACGGCGAGACCGTCGACTGCGACCTGATGCTCGTCGCGGTCGGCCGCGCCGCGCTCGTCGACGGCCTCGGCCTCGAGGCGGCGGGCGTCGAGTTCGACCGGAAGGGGATCGGCACGGACGACCACCGGCGGACGAACGTGCCCCACATCTACGCCGCGGGAGACGTCGCCGGCTACTGGCAGCTCGCGCACACCGGGTTCCGCGAGGGCGAGGTCGCGGCGGAGAACGCGACGGGCCACGAGGCGACCGTCGGCGACCCGGCCGTGCCGCGGCCGATCTACACCGACCCCGAGGTGGCGGGCGTCGGCCTCACCGAGGCGCAGGCGCGCGAGAAGCACGGTGACGACGTCGTCGTCGGCCGCTGCCCCTGGGTCGCGATCGCCCGCGCGGTCATGTCCGGGCAGACGACGGGCTGGGTGAAGACGATCCACGAGCAGCGGTACGGCGAGCTGCTCGGCGTCGTCATCGTCGGGCCGCACGCGACCGACCTGATCGGCGAGGCGGTCGTCGCGCTGGACGCCGAGTCGACGATCGAGACGGTGGCGGACGGCGTCGCGCCGCACCCGACGCTGGCCGAGGGCATGAAGGAGGCCGGGCTCGCCGCGCTCAACCGCGCGATCCACCTCCCGCCTCGTCGGCGCTGAGCGGGCGGTAGTAGGCTCCGGCCATGCGTGACCGCAAGACAGCGCTCATGTGGGCCGTCGCCTGGTGGTTCGCCCGGCGGTACATGCGTCGTCGCGCGACGCTCGCCATGGCCAACGTCAGCGGCGGCGTGGCCGCGCGGCGCCGCCCGATCGCGGCCGTCGCCGGCGCGCTCGGCCTCGTCGCGGTGCTCGCGACGGCGTTCGTCGTCTGGCGCAAGCTGAGCGGGGGTTCCGGCGAGGAGGCACTGTCCGCGCCGCCCCCGGCACCGGCACCACCCGAGCCACCGACGCCGCTCCACGAGCCGCCACCCCCGCCGGCAGCGGCGTGACCCGCGCGGCGGGCCGGGTGGGCGGCCCGATCCGGCCTGCGCTCGACGGCCTCGTCCCGTACGAGCCCGGGAAGCCCGTCGAGACCGTGCAGCGCGAGCTCGGGCTCGAGCGCGTCGTCAAGCTCGCGTCCAACGAGGGGCCGTTCGGCCCCTTCCCGGAGGCGATCGAGGCGATCCAGCGGGCGCTCCCGGAGGCGAACCGGTATCCGGACGGCGGCTGCTACCGGCTCCGGGAGGCGCTCGCCGAGCGCCACGACGTGCGCTTCGAGGAGGTCGTCGTCGCCGCGGGCGCCGACGCCGTGATCGGCTACGTGTGCCAGGCGCTGCTCGACCCCGGCGACGAGGTCGTCACGCCTTGGCCCTCGTTCCCGAGCTACGTCATCGACCCGCTGAAGCTCGCCGCCGTGCCGGTACGCGTCGACCTCGTCGCCGGCCGCGTCGACGTCGACGCGCTCCTCGCCGCCGTGACGGAGCGGACGAAGCTCGTGTTCCTCCCGACCGTCAACAACCCGACCGGGCCGGCGCTCGGCGCCGACGAGCTCGAGCGGTTCGTCGACGAGGTCCCCGACGGCGTCCTCACGGTGGTCGACGAGGCGTACTTCGAGTACGTCGACGACCCCGGCTTCCCCGATGCGATCACGTCGGCCGTGCGCAACGGGCGACCGGTGCTCGCGCTCCGGACCTTCTCCAAGATCTACGGGCTCGCCGGGCTGCGGATCGGCTACGGGGTCGGCCCCGCCGACGTGATCGCGGCGATCCGGAAGGTGCAGCGGGCGTTCGACGTGACGACGCCCGCGCAGGAGGCCGCGCTCGCGAGCCTCGACGCGCCGGCGGAGCTCGCGCGGCGCCGCGCCGTCAACCGCGAGGCGATGGCGGCGCTGGAGGCGATCCTGCGCGACCGGGGGTTCGAGCCGATCGGGCCTGCGGCGGGCAACTTCCAGTTCGTCGACGTCGCCGAGGACGCTGCGGCGCTCAACGATGCGCTCCTCCGCCGCGGCGTGATCGTCCGGCCGATGGGCTCGTTCGGCGCTCCGACCGCGCTGCGGATCACGGCGGGCACGACCGAGGAGATGGCGTTCCTCGCCGAGCAGCTCGCCGCCGTCGCGCGGCGCTGAGGCGCGCGAAGGGCCGGCGCTCCGCGGGTCGAATCACGGCGAGAGAATCCGAGGCGTGGGGTACCGTTAACCGATCTCGGCGCGGCGGGCCGCGCCGCTTCTCTCCCCATGCGGACCACACTGAAGCGAGGACTCGGCCGCGGAGCCGGCCCGAACGGGACCGACGAGCCTGCCGTCACGAACGGGGCGCCGATGGCGATCTACCGGCAGCCCCCGCCGCCGTCGCGGAGCGGACGCTCGCTCGTCGTCAAGTTCCTCGGGTGGTCGGCGCTCGTCCTCGCCGTGCTCGTGGGCGGGACGGCGGGTGGCGCGTACCTCTACCTCCACGAGACCGTCGCCGCGGTGGCGCCGAGGTCGGTCGAGGTGAAGAAGGCGCTCAAGTCGCTCAAGGTGGCGCTTCCGGGCCAGCCGGCGACCGCGCTCGTAATCGGCTACGACCGCCGGAAGTCGGACGGCGCGAACGCGCCGAGCCGCTCCGACACGGTGATGCTCGTGCGCGCCGACCCGGACGAGAAGTCGATCTCGCTCCTCTCGTTTCCGCGTGACCTCCGCGTCGAGGTCCGCTGCCCGGGCCAGGCGCCGTTCGTCGACAAGATCAACGCCGCCTATGCGACCTGCGGGCCGCGGGGGACGGTGGAGACCGTCCGCAACCTGACGGGCGTCCCGATCAACTACATCATCACCGTCAACTTCCGCGGGTTCCGGCAGCTCGTCGACAAGGTCGGCGGCGTCTGGATGGACGTCGACCGGAGGTACTTCAACGACCGCGGCGGCTCGTGCTCGGGCTGCTACGCGAAGATCAACCTGCAGCCGGGCTACCAGCGGATGACCGGCCTCCGGGCGCTCGACTTCGTCCGCTTCCGCCACACCGACTCCGACCTCTACCGCAACGCGCGCCAGCAGCTCTTCGTCCGCTCGTTCAAGGATCAGATCGAGGCGAGCTTCTCGCTGCTGAAGCTGCCGCAGGTGATCAAGGTGATCACCTCCAACGTCGAGGTCGGGCAGGGCGGCGGCGAGGACGTCAGCCCGAAGACGGTGCTGCGCTACGCCGCGCTCGCGTACTCGCTGCCGCCGGGCCACATCTTCCAGTCGCGGATCGACGGGCTCGAGGGGTTCTCCGACCTCGTGACGGCACCCGAGAACATCGAGCGCGCCGTGCGGGAGTTCAAGAGCCCGGACGTCGAGTCGCCGCGCAAGGCGACCGCCGTCGCGCTCGGCGAGAAGCTGAAGCAGAAGGTGCCGCCGCCGCGGACGACGAGCGTCCTCGTCCTCAACGGCAACGGGGTCGAGGGGTCGGCCGCGACCGCCAGCTACCTCCTCGGCCAGCGCGGCTACCGGATGCTGACCCCCGCCGGAGGGCTCACCGCGAACGCCCCGACCTACGACTACTTCCGCACCGAGGTCTACTTCGACGCCCGCAAGGCCGGTGCGCAGCCCGCCGCGAAGAAGCTCGCGAACCTCTTCGGCTCCGCCGACGTGAAGAAGCTGACGCCGAAGATCCGCGCGCTCGGCAACAACGCGATGGTCGTCGCGGTCACCGGTCAGACCTTCCACGGCCGCCTCGCCTCGGCGCCGGTCGACCAGACGCCCAAGCGCACGCCCGCGAGCGTCGTCTCCGGCGCGAGCGCGGTCGTCGACCTGCTGCGCCAGCACCGCCGCGAGATCGAGTTCCCGCTGATGGTGCCGACGAAGATCGCGCGCTCGTCCTGGATCGCGGACGACACGCCGATCCGCATCTACCCGATCGACCCGGACAAGGAGCACAAGGCCGTCCGCCTCACGTACGAGCACGGCTACAACGAGTACTGGGGCGTCCAGATGACCGACTGGGAGGACCCGCCGGTGCTCGGCGGCCGGAACTTCGTCCGGAAGATCGGCGGCCGCACCTACGAGCTCTACTACAACGGCCCCAAGCTCCACATGGTCGTCCTGAAGACCGACGGGGCGTCGTACTGGGTCGTCAACACGCTGCTCGACAGGCTCTCCAACGAGACGATGATCGCCATTGCGAAGAGCCTGCGCCCGCTCGCCAAGGTGAAGCAGACGTAGCCGGCGGGGTCGCGACTATCCTGCCGCCCCGATGAGCGAGAGGGGACAGCGGATCGCGGTGTTCGGCGCGGGCTACGTCGGCCTCGTGACGGGCGCCTGCTTCGCCGAGCTCGGCCACGACGTGGTCGTCCGCGACATCCTCCCGGATCGCATCGAGGCGCTCCGGCGGGGCGAGGTCCCGATCTACGAGCCGGGCCTCGACGTCCTGCTCGCGCAGAATGCGGAGCGACTCACGTTCACGACCGACGTGGCCGAGGCGATCGACGGCGCCGACGTCGTCTACGTCGCGGTGGGGACGCCGCCGACCTACTCGGGCGACGCCGACCTGTCGGCGGTGTGGACGGTGATCGACGAGCTGCCGGCGGTCGACCGGCACGTCGTCGTCGCGATGAAGAGCACCGTCCCCGTCGGCACCGGCGAGAAGGTGCGCCACCGGCTCGACGCGCGCGGGCTCGCGCACGTGGGCTACGTCTCGAACCCGGAGTTCACGGCGGAGGGCACGGCGGTGAAGGACTTCATGGAGCCCGACCGGATCGTGATCGGCGCGTTCGACGAGGCCGACGGCGACGTGGTCGCCGCCCTGCACCGCGGCATCGACGCACCGATCGTGCGGAGCGACGTCGCCTCGGCCGAGATGATCAAGCTCGCCGCGAACGCGGCCCTGATGACCAGGATCTCGTTCATCAACGAGATCGCGAACGTCTGCGAGGCGACGGGGGCCGACGTCGTGAAGGTCGCCGAGGGCATCGGCCACGACCGCCGCATCGGCAAGAGCTTCCTCCAGGCGGGCGTCGGCTTCGGCGGCTCGTGCTTCCCGAAGGACTCGCTCGCGCTGAAGCAGCTGGCGGCCAACTCGGGCTACCACTTCCAGGTCCTGAACGCCGTGATCGAGGTGAACGAGCTGCAGAAGCGCCGTGTGATCGGGAAGCTGACGGAGCTCCTCGACACGCTGCGCGACCGGCGGATCGCCCTGCTCGGCCTCGCGTTCAAGCCGGGCACCGACGACACCCGCGAGTCGCCGGCGTTCGTCCTCGCCGGCCGTCTGCTGGCCGAGGGCGCGCACGTCGTCGCCTGGGACCCGGTCGCCACGGCGGACGGCCTCAGCGGCGTCGTGCAGGTCGGCACGGTCGCGGAGGCCGTGCGCGATGCCGACGCGGTCGTGCTCGTGACCGCGTGGCCCGAGCTCGGCGACGTCGACTGGGCCGCGCTCGCGCCGACCATGCGCACCGCGGTCGTCGTCGACGGCCGCAACATGCTCGACCCGGAGGCCATGCGCGCGGCGGGGTACCGCTACGACGCGATCGGCCGCGCCGCCGCGAACGGCCTCGCCTGATGGAGGCGATCGTGCTCGCGGGCGGCAAGGCGGAGCGCCTCGGCGACGCGGCCGGCGGCCGCCCGAAGTCGCTCGTCCCGGTGGGCGGGCGCCCGCTCCTCGCCTGGCAGATCGGCAGGCTCGCCCGGGCCGGCGTCGGCCGCGTGATCGTGAGCTGCGTCGGAGGGCAGGAGGACGAGTTCTTCCAGGGCCTCCACGGCCTCGGGATCGACGTCGTCTGCGCGGGCGAGCCGGAGCGCCTCGGCCGCGGCGGCGGCATCCGCTTCGCGGCCGCCTTCCGCCGCGAGACGGGCGACGTCCTCGCGATGAACGGCGACGAGCTCGTCGCGGTCGACTTCGAGGCGCTGCTCGAGCGCCACCGGGCGACGGGCGCCGCCGCGACGGTCACCGTCGCGCAGCCCGCCTCGCAGTTCGGGCGCGTCGAGCTGACCGACGACGACGTCGTCACGGGCTTCGAGGAGGCGGGCACCGTCCCGTACTGGGTCAACTGCGGGATCTACGCGCTCTCGGAGGAGGCGCTCGCACGCTTCCCCGAGAAGGGCGACCACGAGACGACGGCCTTCCCCGAGCTCGCAGCCGAGGGACGCCTCCACGCGTTCCGGCACACGGGGACGTGGCTGACGGTCAACACGCCGAAGGAGCTGCGCCGCGCCGACGAGTACGTCGCCGAGCACCCGGAGTGGCTCGCGTGAGCGCCTACGCGACGACGCCGCGCCGCGTCGAGAAGCCGTGGGGCTGGGAGCTCGTCTGGGCCGAGACCGAGGCGTACGTCGGCAAGCTGCTCCACGTCCGCGCGGGGCAGGCGCTCAGCCTGCAGTACCACGAGGTGAAGGACGAGGCGTGGCTCGTCCAGGAGGGCCGCGCCAGCCTCGAGCTGGGCGACGTCGGCGGCGAGCTCGAGACGATCGAGATCGGTCCCGGCGACACGTTCCGCTACCGCCCGCGCACGGTCCACCGCGTGACCGCGATCGACGACCTCACCGTGATCGAGATCTCGACGAACCATCTCGACGACGTCGTCCGCCTCGACGACCGCTACGGCCGCGAAGGCACCTCAGCGCCGTAAAGCGCTCCGACGCAAGGCACCCGTCGTGGCAAGGAGGTGTGCGAGCGCGAAGCGGGCGCCTTCAGGGGAGGGGGTCTGCCCTCGCCGGAGGCGAGGGGATCAAGCTCGGCGAACTAGAAGTAGAAGGCTCTCCAGGCCTCCCACCAGGTGTCCGCGGTGACGGAGATCGTGCGGTCGTCGACGCGGACGACGCCGGGGCGGAAACGCAGCTTGTCGACCGCGAGCGTGTGCTTGAACTCGACGGTGATCTCGCAGGGGCTGCCGGGGCTCCACGGCGCGACCGCCGAGAGGTCCGAGAGCGCCTGCTTCGCGCCGGCCTCGATCAGCTCGCGCGCGCGCACGGGCGGGATCTGCCGGGCGGACGTCGCGCCGAGGCCGCGCTTGACCGCCACGGTCGTCAGCCCGTCGCCGACGAGGGCCTTCCCCTCGGCGCAGGCGACGTCGTCGCCCGTGACGAGCAGGATCGGGCAGTCCCAGGTCCCGCAGAGCGCGGCGTGGATCCCCGTCTCCCCGACGAGCGTCCCGTT
>DASTKY010000126.1:0-9588 GCA_035715495.1 Gaiella sp.
CGGGCGGGCCCGGCTAGGCCGCGTCTTCGACGTCCGCCGGGACGTCGGCCCCGACTGGCTCGGCTGCCTCGACCGGTTCCGTCCCGTCGCCGCTCGTCTGCGCGGTCTCTGCCACAGGACCGGCGTCCGCGGGTGCTGCGCTCTTGCGCTTGCGACGGCGCCGTCGTGACTTGCGCGCGGTGAGCTTCGGAAGTGGGAGGTTGTCCGCGAGGGCGTTTGCAATGTCGGTGATGGTGCCGAGCTCCTCGCGTGCGTGGTCGAGCGCCGAGTTCGCGCGAGGGGTGTAGCCGTCGGCCGAGGCGAGCAGCGCCGCCCCGACCGGCAGGGGCATCTCTCGTGCCACCTGGACGAGACGGTTGACGTTCTCCTCGTGCCGGTAGCCGCGCGAGTTCGCAGCCGCGCCGAGGAGCCGCTTCGCCTCGGGGAACTCCGTGGAGACACGGCGGTCCTGGATCTTCCGCGTCGCCCGCGCGAGCCGCCAGGTCCAGCGAGCGAGGATCTGATCCGGCGCGACGGGCTTTCCTTCGCCGATCGCGCGCAGGAGGATGCGGACGCCGGCGGCGCGATCCTTCTCCCACGGCGGCGCCTGCGTCACGAGGGTCACGAGGTCGTCGAAGTCCGCGCGGTCGACGGGGGTCGCGACGCGATCCATCAGCGCGGTCATGCGCAGCCGGCGGTTCGGATTTTCGGCGGCGCAGGTCGAGAGGAACTGCTCGAGCGCGCCTTTCCCCGCCCGACCCTCGGCGAACTTCTTCGCGAACTCGGCGCGCTGGTCGAAGCGGATCTGGCGGCCCGCGATCGTCGCCCAGAACCGCTGCTCGTCGTCGTCGAGGTACTTCGGGTCGATCCGCTGCCACTCGCGCTGGATGACCGCGAGCCTGCGCGCCACGTCGGGGGTGACCGGAACGAGCCAGGGCACCGGCGACAGCTTGCGGCGTGCGCGACGCTGCTGGCGCCGCCGCGGCGCGGGTGTGACGCGGGCTCCCTCGCGGTAGAAGTCGGAGTCGAGCAGCGCGTGGAGTGAGACGACCCGCTCGGAGTGCGTTGCGCTCTTCGGGACGAAGTCGACGACGACGCCGGCCTCTTTGCGCGGGTGGATGCGCATGATCCGGCCGATGCGCTGCTGGTAGACGCGCCGCGACGCGGTCGGAGCGAGGTGCATGCAGACCGTCGCGCGCGGAGAGTTCCAGCCCTCGGCGAGCAGCATCGCGTTGATGAGCACGTTGATCTCGCCTCGCTCGTACGCGGCGAGCGTCTCGGCGAGCCGGGCCGGCGGAGTGCGGCCCGAGACCGCCTCGGCCTTGAGGCCCGCGGCCCGGAACTCCTGCGCGAGGTTGTACGCGTGCTCGACGCCCGCTGCGTACACGATCCCGGGCGTCGCGCCGAAGCGCTCGCGGTAGAGGCTCGCGGCCGCCTGGTTGAGCGCCTGGTGATCGAGCGCGGCCGCCAGGGCGCGTTCCTCGAAGTCGCCGCCGACGATGGGCACCGAGTTGATGGCCGCCGCAGGCGGCACGCGCAGGCAGCGAAGCGGCGCGATGAGACCGCGTCGGGCGGCGTCGCCGAGGGGAAGGTCGTCGACCGACGCCGGGAAGACGTCGGAGACCTGCTTCGCGATGAGCTGCTCCGTCGCGGTCATCCCGATGAAGAGCGGCTCGGAAAACGCCCGAATGGCGCCGCTCGTCTTCTCGCCGAGCGCGGTGTGCGCCTCGTCGCAGATCACGAGGTGGTACGCCTTGCGATCGAGCTCCGCGCCGTGGCGGGCGAACCAGGCGTACGTCTGGATCGTGATCGGGTTCTCCGTCGGCGCCGTCGACCCGGCGACGATCGCATCGGTGAACCGTTCGCCGTAGCCCTCGGTCGTGAGGTCGCGGTTGAACTGCGAGACGAGGAGTCGCCGGTGAGTGAGGATCAGAATGCCGAGGTGCCGCGCCGCCTCGACGAAGCCGGCAGCGGCGATCGTCTTGCCCGAGGCGGTCGGGTGTCGGAACCGGTATCTCCGGACTGCGCCGGGGTCCGCGCCCGTGAACTCGTCCGCCTCGAGTGCATCGTCGTCGATGTAGCCCGCGTCGAAGTCGTCGTCGGCCTCGTCGTCGATGTCGCTCTCCGCGACCGACCCGTTCCCGCTGTGACCGTTTCCATTGCCGTTCTCGTCCGCCGCACGCTGCGTCGACGCGATCAGCTCGGCGAGCATCCCGGCCAGTGCGTCGACCTGGTGCCGGCGGAGCTCCGTGCCCGCAGCCGTGTGCGGCGGGTCCTCCGTGAGGACGCGCTCGAGGCCGAGCATGAGCCCGTACCGCACCTTCCACTGCGCCGACGGCGTCGTGAGCCCGGCGTCCATCTCGGCGAGTGCGTCGTCCACCGCCGCGCGGCGCGCGGTGCCCGGTGCCAGCGCCTGCTGCGGATCCTCGTCCGGCTGCAGGAACGGCTCACCGAACCAGGCCTCGGCTCGACGAGCCGCAGCAGTCAGGTTCTCGGATGTGTCCGACGTCAGCGTCGGGATAGTCGTCGCCTCGTGCATTCAGGCAGCACGTTGTGCCGTGCCGCTCCTTCCGAAGAGTTTGCGCTCGCCCGATTTTCACCGGCGAGCGGTACCGGCAGAGCATACCTCAGCGTCGGACGGAAAGGGTCAGGAACGTGCGCCGATTGCAGCCAACGGCCGACCGACGACCCGCTCCGAGACACCGGTCGGGTCGAGGTGCTTCGTGATCCCGCCGAGCCAGAACGGGAACCCGGCGCCGAGGATGAGGCAGGTGTCGATGTCCGCCGCCTCGGCAACGACGCCGTCCTCGAGGATGTGACGCGACTCGTCGGCGAGTGCCTCGAGGACCGCCGTGTGGAGCTCGGCGACGGAGCGCGGTGCGTCTTCGACCACCACGACATCCCCGCCCTCGGCGAGGCTCTCGAGCGTCTTCGAGAGCGGGAACCGCTCGGGCCACGCGTCGTGCAGCTGGTGCCGAACGTGATTCGCCACCTTCGGGCCGACGAGCTGGAGGAGCACGGAGGGGGCCATCGGCAGTCCCATCCGCAACACGGCCTCGTCCGTCTCGTCGACCGTGTTCCCGCGGTCGAGCGCCTGCATGATCACGGACCCCTGGCGACCGAGGAGCCGGTTGACGACGAACGCCGTCGCGTCGCGGACGAGGACGCCGGTCTTGCGCAGCTTCTTCGTGACCGCCCAGGCCGTCGCGAGCGTCACGTCGTCCGTCGACGGCGTGCGCACGAGCTCGACGAGCGGCAGCACGGCAACCGGGTTGAAGAAATGCATGCCGACGACGCGCTCGGGATGCTCGAGCTCGGAGCCCATGTCCGTGACGGAGAGCGACGACGTGTTCGTGGCCAGCACGCACTCGGGCGAGACGACGCGCTCGAGCTCCGCGAACACGTCCTTCTTCACGTGCATCTCCTCGTAGACCGCCTCGATGACGAGGTCGCAACCGACGAAGACGTCCCAGCCGGTCCCGCCCGTGACCATGGAACCGAGGAAGCGCGCCCTTCCCTCCGCCAGGCGGCCTCGTTTCACGAGGTCGGCGAGCTCGTCGCGGATCCAGTCGATGCTCTCGTCGACCTGCTCCTGTGTCAGATCGCGGAGGACAACCGGAACCTCGAGCCGGCGGAGGAAGAGGAGCGCGAGCTGGCGCGCCATGAGCCCGGCGCCGACGAGGCCGACCTTCTGCACGCGCCGCGCCTCCGCCTCGGGCATCCCGACCCCGCGCTTCGCGCGGCGCTCGACGAGGTCGAACGCGTACACGGCCGCCTGTGCCTCCCGCCCGGGAAGGAGTTCCGCCAGCGCGTCCTCCTCGGCGCGGTAGCCCTCCTCGAGCGACCAGGATGCGGCCCCCTCGATCAGGTCGAGCGCGCGATACGGCGCGGGCGTCGCACCGTGCACCTGGCCGTCGAGCCGCGAGCGCGCCTTCCGGCAGACCTCCGCGGCGTCGGAGAGGTCGGCCGCCGGCCGTCGCTTGCCTGCTCCCTCGTCGACCTTCTCGAGAAGGAATGCGAGCGACTCGTCGAGGAACTCGACCGGCTCGAGCAGCGCGTCGGCGTAGCCGGCCTCGAACGCCTGCTGCGCGTTCAGCATCCGGTTCTGACGGAGCGGGTTCTCGACGATGAAGCGCACCGCCTCCTCGGCGCCGACCAGCTGAGGGACGAGCTGCGTTCCGCCCCAGCCCGGGATGAGCCCGAGAAACACCTCCGGGCAGGCGAAGTGGCGTACGGACGACGCGATCGTGCGGTAGTCGCAGTGGAGCGCGATCTCGACGCCGCCGCCGAGCGCGGCTCCGTTGATTGCTGCGACCGTGACGAACGGAAGCTCGCGGATCCGGCCGAAGAGCTCGTGACCCGCCCGGCCGCCGAGGCGAGCGCGCTCCGGCTCGATCTCGCCGAACTCCCCGATGTCGGCGCCCACCGCGAAGACGAACGGCTTGCCCGTCAGCAGGAGCCCGCGCCAGTCGCGCGAGCGGAGCTGGTCGAGCACACCCTCGAGCGAGCGCAGCGCTGCCTCCCCGAACGTGTTGGGCTTCTGCCAGTCCTCCCCGTTGTCCATCGTCACGAGCGCGATCGGGCCGACGCGCGTGGAGAGCTTCTGGAGCTTGAACTCCGTCGGGGGGCTAGCCACGGTTCCTCCTCGCTACGGCGCCGGCGGAGCCGCCGCCTCCGCTATCCGGGCCGGCTCCGTCGAGCCTACGCCGGCAAGGCTCTCCCAGAGGATCGCGGCGCCCATGCCGAGCCCGATGCACAGCGCCGTCAGCCCGTAGCGCGCTCCGGGCCGGTCGCGGAAGCCACGCGCCAGCTGCGCCATCAGGCGCACGCCCGTGGCGGCGAGGGGGTGCCCGCAGGCGATCGCGCCGCCGTACGGGTTGAGTCGGGGATCGTCCGGCGCCACGCCGACGCCGTCGCACCAGCTCAGGACCTGGACGGCGAACGGCTCGTTCAGCTCGAAGAGGTCGACGTCGTCGATCCCGATGCCGGCGCGGGAGACGACCTTCTGGGTCGCGGGGATCGGGCCGAGGCCCATGAGATGGGGCGGGACACCGGCGTACGCGAAGCCGACGAGCCGCATCCTCGGCTCGAGTCCGAGCTCGGCGGCGGCATCGGCCGACGCAATGAGCGCCGCCGTCGCGCCGTCCGTGAGCCCGGCCGAGTTCCCGGCTGTCACGCGGCCGGCGGTGCGGACCGGCGTCCTCAGAGCCGCGAGCGCCTCCAGCGTCGTCTCCGGGCGCAGGAACTGATCGCGGTCCGCCACCGTCCAGCCCCCGTCCGTGAACACGGACATCGGCACGACGATGTCATCCATCACGCCGTCGTCCCAGGCCTTGCCCGCCCGCCGCTGCGACTCGACGGCGTACGCGTCCGACGCCTCCTTCGTGAGCTGCGGGAACTCGTCGTGGAGGTTCTCGGCCGTCTGCCCCATCACGGCTGCCGACTCGTCGATGAGCCGCTCGGCGACGAAACGGGGGTTGAAGTCGACGTCGTTCCCCATGGGGTGGTGTCCCATGTGCTCGACGCCGCCGACGAGGACGACGTCCGCGGCACCCATGGCGATCTCGCCGGCGCCCGCCGTCGTAGCGGTGAGCGCGCCCGCGCACATGCGGTCGACGGCGAACCCGGGCACGGTGTCCGGGAGACCGGCGAGCAGCGCGACGTCTCGACCGAGCGTCAGCCCCTGGTCTCCGACCTGCGCGGTCGCGGCGAAGACGACGTCGTCGACCCGCTCGGGTGGTAGCTGCGGGTTCCGCCGGAGGAGCTCTCGCACGGCCTTGACGGCCATGTCGTCTGCGCGCGTCCTCGCGAAGAACCCGTCCGGCGTCGCGCGGCCGAACGCGGTCCGGACGCCGTCGACGTACACCACCTCGCGAAGGGCCACGGCGAGACGATACTTCCGGCGCCATGGCCGACTGGGCCGAACGATCCGCGCGAGCACGGGAGCGCTACGAGGACGGCGCCACGCGCCTTCCCGAAGGGCCCGACGAGCGCCAGCGGCAGCTCACACGGATGGGGAACGCCGCCTGGGCGGCGGGCTTGTCGCTGCTCATGCTCGATCGGCGCGCCGAGGCGGACGACTGGCTCGTCCGGGCGGCCGAGACATACCGGCGGAGCTGGCCGGACGCGCCGGCCGGAAGCTGGGGCAGGCCGATCGGCGCGATGAAGGCACGGCTCATCGCCGGCGACCTCGAGGGTGCCCGAGCCGATGCTCGCTGGGCGATCGAGGCCGGCGCCGGCGAGTCCGAGAGCCCGATCGGCCGTTACGCAGCCGCAGTCGCCAGACTCGTGCTCGGTGAGGATGCCGCGGCAGCCGCCCTCGTTCCGACCTTCGCCGATGCGGAGTCGATCCCGCCGGCGGTGACGCGCTCGCTCGGAGCAGTCGCGGCGAACGACGCCTCGGCGTACGAGGTCGCGATCCGGGAGCTCGTGGCGGACTTCGAGGCGCGCGACGAGTTCCTCGAAGACGTCCCGGTCGCGGACACCGTGCTCGCACTTCAGGCGCTCGCGGCCGAGCGCGGCATCTCCGTACCGCTGACCTCCTCGGTGTTGCCGGCTTGAGAGCTACGGATCGCCGGCGGCGAGCTCGCGCGCGCGGACCATCGCCGCCTGGATGGCGTTCAGGAACGCCCCGCGCACACCGGCGATCTCGAGCTCGCGGATCGCGGCAATGGTCGTGCCGCCGGGCGACGTCACCATCTCGCGCAGCTCGACGGGGTGCATCTTCTCGTCGCGGAGCTGCTTGGCGGTTCCGAGCATGGTCTGCACGACGAGCTGCGTCGACACCTCGCGCGACAGCCCGAGCAGGATGCCTGCCTCGATCATCGCCTCCGCCAGGAGGGCGAAGTACGCCGGGCCCGAGCCGGACACGGCCGTGATCGCGTCCATGGCGTCCTCCGACACGCGGACGACGCCGCCGAGGTGCGACAGCGCCTCCTCCGCGAGGTCGAGGTGCTCGTCACCGGCGTGCGCACCGGCGCACAGGCCCGCGATCCCCTCGTGCACGGTCGACGGCGTGTTCGGCATGGCTCGCACCACGGGCACGCCGTCGGAGAGCCGGTTCTCGATGCGAGCGGTCGGGATCGCCGCCGCGACGGTGAGGACCGTCTGCTCCGGGAGGATCAGCGCCCCGATCTCGCCGAGCAGGCCCTCGATGTCCTGTGGCTTGACGGCGATGACGACGAGTGCGGCTCCCGCGGCAGCGTCGTGGTTCGAGAGCGAGGCGTCGATGCCGTAGCGCTCGCGGAGCTCGGCAACCCGCTCCGCGCGGCGCGCTGTCGCTGACACTTCCGCCGGCTCGCGCCATCCCGACGAGAGCAGTCCGGCGATGAGTGACTCGCCGATCCGGCCTGCGCCGAGCACGGCGATCTTGCGGCTGTCCACCATGGGCGGAGTCTAGGCAGCGTCTCGCGCGGTCGCGCGTACCAGGCGGGCGCGATCCGCGCTCGCTCCCGGAACGAGGCCGCGCTTGAAACCCTGCAGGAGGAAGACGCTCGCGAGCCCCTGCCACTCCGCGTACGGCGCGAGCAACTCCGACGTCTCTCCGGGCTCAGGCCACCGTCGTCGGAGCGACGCGAGGAGCTTCACGAGGCCGAGGTCGTCCACGAGCCCCGCGTCGTAGCGGCCGAGGCCCTGCAACGCGACGACTCCGACCGTCCAGGGTCCCACACCGCGCTCGCGACCGAGGCGGGCGAGTGCGTCGTCACGGCCACGGAGCCTCTCGAGGTCGAGCGTCCTCGCAAGGCGCGAGAGCGTCGCGGCTCTGCTCGCGGCGAGTCCGGTTGCGGTGAGGCGTGCCGGCGAGAGCGCAGCCAGCGCAGTGCGAGTCGGAGGGTCTTCTCCGCACGCCCGGATGATCGACCGCTCGATCTCGAGTGCCCTGCTCGCCTGGATGAGCTGGCCCGAGACCGCTCGAATCACCGCATGCGTCACGGTCGCCTTCCGTCGGGTGCGCATGCCGCGGAGTCGTTGCACCGTCGGCCCGATCAGCGGGTCGCGGGCGTGGCGGCGGTGGAACTCGGTGGTGTCAGCGTCGAGCGCGAGCACGAAGCGGGCCTCGTCGACACCTCGCTCGCACGATGCCTGCACGACGATCCGGCCGTCGGAGAGCTGGTGCGCCGACGCCCAGCGTCCTTCGGGCAAACGGGTCGACCACGATCCGGTGCCCGTGGTGAGGCGGAGCGAGTACGGCCCGCGCGCTCGCACCACCACCTCGACCATCGGCCCACCCTACCGGCACCCGCGGACCGGATACTTCCACCCACGATGCGGCTCGTCGACACGATCTCGCTGCGCTCGCGCGAGCGCAAGCTGCGCCTCTTCCTCGAGGAGCTGCGACCCACGGCGGAGACGACGGTGCTCGACGTCGGAGCGGACGAGCTCGGTTTCGGGGAGGGCGACGGGTGCGCGACGATGAACTTCTTCGAGGAGCTCTATCCCTGGCCGGAGCGGATCACCGCGCTCGGGTTGCACGACGGCGCCGGATTCCGCACGCGATATCCGCACATCCCCTACGTCCAGGCCGACGCGTGCGCGCTGCCGTTCGAGGCCGGCGCGTTCGACATCGTGTTCTCCAACGCCGTCATCGAGCACGTCGGCGGTCGCGAACGCCAGCGGAAGCTCGTCTCCGAGGCGATCCGGGTCGGCCGGCGCGTCTTCATCACCACGCCGAACCGTCGCTTTCCGGTCGAGGTGCACACGCGCCTTCCCTTCGTGCACTGGCTCCCCGACTCGATCTCGCATCGCGCGTACGCCGTCGCCGGCAAGGGAATCGGCAACGAGCTCGACCTGCTCACCCGCCGGAGCTTCGCGCAGCTCTTCCCGGGCCGCGTGCGCGTCGTCAGCCTCGGGCTGACACTGGTGGCGATCGTCGATTAGTGCCCGTCGGCTCACCGGTGTTGCGATCGCGGTGCTCGTCGCCGGGCTCGTGCTCCACAACGCCCTCATGGCGCAGCTCTGGGATCTCGGTGTCCGCGGGACGCCGCTCGACATCGCCGCCGCCTGGAAGGAGCTGCTGCTCCTCGTCGCCATCCTCCTCGTCGCGTGGCACGTTCGGGAGTTCCCACCGGTCAAGGCGGCGGATGTCCTCGCTGCCGCCTATGCGATCGTCATCGTCGTCTACTTCGCGATTCCGCAGGACGTGCTCGGCGGGGAGGCGACGACGCGCGGCGAGTTGCTCGCACTTCGGCATCACCTCTTCCCGGTCGGGGCGTATGCACTCGGCCGGCTTGCCGCCTTCGCGTGGGGGGAGCGCGGTCGCGTGGGCGGCCTCGTGGTGCTGTCGGCCGTCGTCGTCGCGGTGGTCGGGCTCGCGGACCTCGCGCTCATCTCGCTGCAGTCATGGCGTGACTCCGGCGTCCCGGGGTGGTACCGGGAGCAGCTCGACCTCAACTACGAGGGCCTGTCCGGCCTGCCCGAGAACTGGGTCTACAACACGGGCGACGAGGACAATCCGATCAGGCGCCTCGTCTCGACCTTCCTCTCCCCGCTCGCGAGCGGGTACGCGCTCGTCGTGGCGCTCATCTACGTCGTCAGCCGGCCGCTCCGCTGGTGGTGGGCGCTTCTCGCAGCGCTCGTCTACGTCGCGCTCCTCTACACGCACACGCGTGC
>DASTKY010000127.1:0-2088 GCA_035715495.1 Gaiella sp.
CGCGGGCGCTGCTCGACGAGGCCGGCCGGCTCGGGCTCGACGCGCTCGTCGAGGCGCACGACGCCGCGGAGGTCGCCCGGGCGGTCGCGCTCGAGGCGCCGGTCGTCGGCGTCAATGCGCGCGACCTCTCGACGTTCGCGATCGACCGGAGGGCGCAGCTCGCCCTCCTCGGCGCGATCCCGCCCGACCGCGTCGTGATCGCCGAGTCGGGCATCGAGTCCCGCGCGCAGGGCGCGGCGGCCGAGCTCGCCGGTGCAGACGCGATCCTCGTCGGCTCAGCGCTCATGCGCGCGCCCGACCCGGCCGCGCGGCTCGCCGAGCTCGCCTCCCGCCCCCTCGTGAAGGTGTGCGGGCTGACCCGCGAGGAGGACGTCGCGGCGGCGGTGGACGCGGGTGCCGACCTGCTCGGGTTCGTGCTCGCGCCCGAGAGCCCACGCGCGGCGCCGGGCGTCCTGCCCGTCCCCGAGACGACGCTCGCGGTCGCCGTCTGGGTCGGGTCGGCCGGCGAGAGCGGCGCCGACCTCGACCAGGTGCACGCAGCCGAGGTCGGGAAGGTCCGTGGCCGCGACGCGACCCTCTACGCCGGGGCTGCGCCGGTCGCGCGCGTGCTCGACCTGCCCTGGGGCGAGGACGACCCGGGGCACTGGGAGCGCGCCGCGGGGGCCGAGGGCCGCATCGTGCTCGCCGGCGGCCTGGGGCCCGAGAACGTCGACGCGGCGATCCGCGCAGTCCGGCCGTGGGCCGTCGACGCGTCGTCCTCGCTCGAGCTGGCCCCCGGGATCAAGGACCACGCGCGCGTCCGGGCGTACGTCGAGGCGGCCCGGTCGTGACCGCGGTCGAGGAGACCTTCGGCCCGTACGGCGGCCGCTACGTGCCGGAGACGCTCATCCCGGCGCTCGACGAGCTCGGGGCCGCGTGGGACGCGGCGAAGCGCGACCCGGCGTTCCGCGCGGAGCTCGACGAGCTCGGCCGCACGTACGTCGGCCGTCCCTCGCCGATCACGCGCGCCGACCGCCTCGCCCCCGGGCGGCGCGTCTACCTCAAGCGCGAGGACCTGAACCACACCGGTGCACACAAGATCAACAACGCGCTCGGCCAGGTCGTGCTGGCGAACCGCCTCGGGAAGCGGCGGATCATCGCGGAGACGGGCGCGGGCCAGCACGGCGTCGCGACCGCGACCGCGTGCGCCCGGTTCGGGCTCGAGTGCGTCGTCTACATGGGAGCCGTCGACATGCGCCGCCAGGCGCCGAACGTCGAGCGGATGCGGCTGCTCGGCGCGACGGTCGAGCCGGTCGAGTTCGGGACGCGGACGCTGAAGGAGGCGACGAGCGCCGCCATCCGCGACTGGATCACGAACGTCGAGACGACGCACTACGTGATCGGCTCCTGCGTCGGGCCGGCGCCGTACCCGGAGCTCGTCGCGGAGCTGCAGGCCGTGATCGGGCGCGAGGCGCGCGCCCAGCTGCTCGAGGCGGAGGGGTCGCTCCCCGAGGTCGTCGTCGCGTGCGTCGGCGGCGGGTCGAACGCGATCGGGATGTTCGCCGCGTTCGTCGACGACGCGGACGTCCGGCTCGTGGGCGTCGAGGCGGCGGGCGCCGCGTCGCTCGGCACGGGCCGGCCCGCGGTGCTGCACGGCGCGCGCTCGTCGGTGCTCGCTGACGAGGACGGGCAGATCGCCGACGCGCACTCGATCTCGGCCGGCCTCGACGACCCGGGCGTCGGGCCCGAGCACGCGTGGCTCAGGGACACCGGCCGCGCCGAGTACGTGCCGTGCACCGACGAGGAAGCGCTCGCCGCGTTCCATCGCCTGGCCGCGACCGAAGGCATCCTCCCTGCGCTCGAGAGCTCGCACGCCCTCGCCCGCGCGCTCGACCTGGACGAGGAGCTCGTGCTCGTGTGCCTCTCGGGCCGTGGCGACAAGGACCTGGGCACCGCCATCGACTGGTTCGGCCTGGGGCAGGCGGACGCCGACGGCACCCCGGAGCCAGCCACCGACGCACAGATCGCCGAGGGCGCCCGGTGAGCTCCACCGCAGCGGCCTTCGCCCAGGCGCGCGCCGAGAACCGCTCCGCCCTGGTCGGCTACCTG
>DASTKY010000128.1:0-4965 GCA_035715495.1 Gaiella sp.
CTCGGTCCGGCTCCAATCAGACGACACCCGCCGGAAGGAAGTTGGTGTGCGCTCCGGGCGCCCGGTGGACCGGCGCCCGGAGCTCCGGGTGGCTCAGGCCGGGCAGGGCCCCGGCAGAAGCGGAGTGGCGCCCTGGAACGCGGCGAAGCTCGTGCCGTACTCGTCGAACGGCGGGCTCGGCGTCTCGGGGATCAGGTCGAGCCCGCGCGGATGGTGCTTGAACGATCCGACCTGGTGGCACGTGCCGTCCGGCAGCGTGAAGTGCCCTGCGTTGTGTGCCCCCGCCGGCAGCGGTGCGAGCAGCGCCGCGCCCGTGACCCCGACCGCGAGGATCGCGACTCGACGTCTCATCGTCTCCTCCCCTCCGGCCGCGTCCGAGGAGGACTCGGCCATCCGATATTGAATAGGGATAATACCTATCAAATATGGATCCATCGGACAAGCCCACCAAGCGGCGATACGACGCGCCACGCCGAGCCGCGGGAGCCGCACGCACCCGCGACGCCGTGGTCGAGGCGGCCCGGCACCTCTTCGAGCATCACGGGTGGGCGGGCACGACCGTCGCCGCGGTCGCGGAGCGCGCTCGCGTCTCTCGCCAGACCGTCGAAGCGGTGTTCGGCACGAAGACAGCGCTCCTGCGCGCGGCGGTCGATCTCTCGATTCGCGGTGACGCCGATCCCCTCCCGATGCCCCGCCGCGACGTCGTGGCCGAGATGGAGCGGGCACCGGACGCCCGGACGATGCTCGACCTGCATGCCCGGCACATCCGCACGATCAACGCGCGCTCGGCGCGGATGGCATGGGTCGTCGAGCATGCCGCCGCAAGTGCGCCCTCGGTCGCGGAGCTCTGGGAGACGATGACCGCCAACCGCCGGTACGCGGCCCGCTGGGCGGCGACGACGCTGCTCGCCAAGAAGCGCGCGCCGACCGTCGCACGCGAGGAGGTCGAGGAGGCGTTCTGGGTGGGAATCGACTGGCGAACGTACCGGTCTCTCACCGAGGAGCGGGGGCTCGCACCGGCAGCGTTCGAGCGCTGGCTGCGCCGCTACTACCGCGCGATGTTCGGGGTGTGAGGCTCAGCCGCCGAGGTCGGCCACGAGCGGCGCCGTGTCGAGCGCGTCGAAGCCCATCCGCGCGGCGACGTCCTCCGTCGTCGGGCGCGTGCCCTCGCGGAAGAGGTCGCGGAGGAGCGCGCCGGTCGCCGCGTTCCGCCACCAGTCCTGGCCCACCTCCCGGCGCAGGTGCGCACGCACCTGGGCGGCGCGGATCCAGGCGCGGAGGTAGTCGGCCGAGTAGAACCCCGCGTCCATGTCCGAGAGGTGGTTCGCGGCGGGATACCGGACGCCGGTCGCGGCCGTGAGACGCTCCTCGTAGCCGTCCGCGGTCGGGCCCGACGTCGGGAACCGGGACCAGAAGTCGAGCTCGAAGCCGAGCTTTGCCGAGTAGCGGCGGAAGAGCAGCGTGTTCGAGAAGCGCGCGGCGCGGGCGTTCTCCTCGGCCTCCGCGTCGCTCAGCCCGAAGTGCTCGGCGTGCCACCCCGCCTCGCAGGAGATCGAGTCGAGCAGGAACGAGTAGATCTCGGTGAGCGCGTGGTCGCGCGAGAGCCGCCGGAACGCAAGCGGCAGCGCGGGGTCGCACCCCGCGTAGTGGAGCGCGTGCCCCGCCTCGTGGAGGAACGCCTCGTAGTCGTGGAGCCCGCCCTGCGCGCGGGTGATCAGGTGCACGAGCCGCGGGGGGTCCGACGGGATCACGCACGCCCGCGGCGACTTCTGGGGCCGGTCGTCGAGGTCGGTGCGGATCCCCGGCTCGGCCGCGAGATCGAAGCCGAGGTGGGCGAGCGTCGCGACGCAGACGGGGACGCTCGCCTCCTTCGTGTACGTCGACTCGAGCGGCGAGAGCCTCCGGATCCAGGCCGTGTGCGCCGAGGTCGGGACGTCGTCCCGCTCGGGGCCGAGCAGCCGGTCGAACCAGTGCTCGCGCGCCGGCGTGAACGCGGGGGTGCTCGCGACGCGGGCGGTGTCGACGGCGTCGAGGATGGGCTGGAGCAGCACGCCGCCCTTCTCGTCCTCGCTCCTGGCGACGGGGTCGGCGATCCCGGAGACCTCGCTCTCGAGCGCGTTCCGCGACGTGAGCAGCGAGCGGCGCTCGTCGTCGAACGTCGTCGAGACGCCGAGCACCGCCTCGCCGAGCGCGCCGCGCCGCGCGTAGTCGGGCTCGACCGCCAGCCGCGCCTGCGCCGAGCGAAGGGGCAGCTCGTCCCCGTCCCAGGGGACGCGGGCGGCGAGCAGGGCGTTCTCGAGCGCGTCCTCGGCCTCCGCGAGCTCGCTCGTCACGATCCCGTCCTGGCAGGTGAGGCGGAGGCGCGCGACCGCCTCGCGCCCGTCGTCGTGGGCGGCCGCCTCGGCCGCGCGGAGCGCGTCGAGCTGCTCGTGCGTGAAGAGGTCGGCATAGCGCGCGACGATCGCGGCCTGCTCGGAGGTCTCCTTCTCCCCCACGCGCACGGCACGCGCCTCCTCGGCGCGCTCGATCCCGAATGCCTCGAGCCTGGCCTCGTACTCGGCAACGGTCCGGGCCGTCACGCGGCGACCTCCACCCCGCGCCGCAGGCGCTCGAGCGTGGCCTCGCGGCCGAGCAGCTCGAGCGACTCGTACAGGCCGGGCGAGACGCGCGAGCCCGTGACCGCCACGCGGATCGGCGCGTACACGGTCCGCGGCTTCTCGCCGAGCTCCTCGCAGAGCTCCTTCAGCCGCGTCTCGATCGCCTCGGCCGACCACGGCTCGACGTCGACGAGGGCGGTTGCCGCCGCGTCGAGCGTCCTGCCGTCGAGGTCGGCGGGATCCGGCTCGACCTCGCCGAAGAGGAACCCGGCGAACGCGGGGAACTCCGCGAGCCGCGCGATCTTCTCCTGGACGAGCGGCGCCGCGGCGTGGACGCGCTCGGCCGGCCAGTCGAGCCCGTGCTCTCCGACCCAGAGCACGAGGCGGTCGGCGTACTCCCGCGGCGCGAGCGCGCGGAGGTAGACGCCGTTCAGCCAGTCGAGCTTCGCATAGTCGAACGTCCCCGGGCTCGGGCTGACGTCCTCGAGCCGGAAGCGCTCCACGATCTGGTCGCGGGAGATCACCGTCGTCTCGCCGTCGGGAGCCCAGCCGATCAGGGCGAGGAAGTTCGAGAGCGCCTCGGGGATGTACCCGGCCTCCCGGAACTCCCCGATCCCGACCGCCCCGTGGCGCTTCGAGAGCTTCTTGCCGTCCGGGCCGAGGAGGCTGCCGAGGTGCGCGTAGGCGGGCGGCTCGTGGCCGAGCGCCTGCAGCACCTGGATCTGCTTCGGCGTGTTCGAGATGTGGTCGTCGCCGCGGATCACGTGCGTGATCGCGTCGTCCATGTCCTCGACGGGCGAGGCGAAGTTGTACGTCGGCCGGCCGTCGGCGCGGACGATGACGAGGTCCTCGAGCTCCGCGTTCGGCACCTCGATGCGGCCCCGGACGACGTCGTCCCAGCCCGTGACCCCCTCGTCCGGCATCCGGAAGCGGGTTGCGCCCTCGTCCTCGTAGGCACGCCCGTCGGCGACCAGCTCGCGCGCCAGCTCGCGGCAGCGGTCCATCGCGTCCAGCTGGAACGTGACCGGGCCGTCCCAGTCGATCCCGAGCCAGGAGAGCGAGCGCTGGATCTGCTCGACCGACTCGGCGACCTCGCGGCTCGTGTCGGTGTTCTCGATCCGCAGGAGGCACTCGCCGCCCCGCCCGCGGGCGAAGAGCCAGTTGAAGAGGAACGTGTGGACGCCCCCGATGTGGAGCAGCCCCGTCGGAGACGGCGCCATGCGGACGCGGACGGTCACGGCGCCCCGATGGTAGTCACGCCGACGCCGGACTCGGGGTGGGCGCGGGCGCGCGGGCGCGGATCGCCCAGACGGACGGCAGCGCGAGGATCGCCGCCCACGACGCCCACATCACGGCCACCGCGATCCAGAGGGTCGTGGTGAGCCCGATCGCGTCCGCGAGCGGGCCGGCGAGCGCCATCCCCAGCGGCATCAGGACGAACGACCCGAGCGTGTCGTACGACGCCACGCGCGACTGCGCGCGCTCCGGGATCTGCTGCTGGAACACCGTGAACCACAGCGTCAGGTGGATCGAGATGCCGACGCCCGCGGCGAAGGCCGCGGCCGCGATCACCCATGTGGGCGCCTGCAGCGCGAGCGCGAGCGTCTGGAACGAGAGGGGGACGGCCGCGATCACGCAGGCGGCGAGCGGTCGTCGCGGGCGGATGCGGATCGCGACCGCGCTGCCGAGGATCGCGCCGATCCCGCCGAGCGTGAGGACGACCGCCCACGGCCCGGCGCCTCCGAGCCGCTCGTCGGCGACGACCGGGCCGAGCACCATCCAGCCCGTCGAGACGAGGTTGCCGATCCCGAACAGCACGACCGACGCCCAGAGCCAGGTGCGCGACGTGAACTCGCGCCAGCCCTCGCGGAGCTCGGTCAGGAAGCCGGGCGGCGCCTCCGCGTCGGCCCGCGGCGCGACCCGGATCCGCCGGAGGAGCTCCGCGCACGCGAAGAAGCTGACGGCGTCGATCGCGAGCGCGACTCCCGGGCTGCCCGCGACGACGATCGCGCCGCCGACCGCGGGCCCGAGCACGCCGACGACGTTGCGCGTCAGCACCTGCAGCGCATTCGCCTGCTGGAGCCGGCTCGCGCTGACGGTCTGCGGGACGAGCCCGACCTCGGCGGGGATCACGAGCCCGAGGCCGAGCCCGTAGACGGCCTGCAGGACGACGATCGCCTCGACGCCGCCGTACCCACCGAGCACGCAGACGGCGGTCGCGGCCTGGGCGACGCCTTGCACGAGCGACGCCCCGACGAGCACGAGGTTGCGCGGGAGCCGGTCGGAGATCACCCCGCCCGCGACGACGACGAGGGCCTGGATTCCCTGCCGGAAGGCGAAGACGACCCCGAGCGCCGTCGCCCCGGCG
>DASTKY010000129.1:0-3368 GCA_035715495.1 Gaiella sp.
GTCGAGGCGATCTTCCCGGAGGACGCGCTCCCGGACAAGTGGGAGCCGTTCGTCAAGATCAACTACGCCTTCCCGCAGGGCGCCGCGGCCGTCGATCCGCTCGTCCAGGCATACGCCGACGAGCACGACGTCCAGAACGAACCGCTGGAATAGCCGCGCAGGTGTCCGGGACGGTCACGGTCTCGGAGGCTGAGTGTGTGCGACCGCGAAGCGGGCGCCTTCAGGGATGTGCCCGCCGCGGGCGGGATCGAGCGGCGGGAATCCGCTCGGCGGAGTCCCGCTCGCGAACAGGGCTAGTCGGGCTGTTGTGAGGGGTACCGGTAGTCGGTGGGCGGCACGAGGGTCTCCTTCACGGTCCGGGGGCTGACCCACCGGATCAGGTTCCAGAGCGAGCCGGCCTTGTCGTTCGTCCCCGACGCGCGGGCCCCGCCGAACGGCTGCTGGCCGACGACCGCGCCCGTCGGCTTGTCGTTGACGTAGAAGTTGCCCGCCGCGTACCGGAGCGCGTCGTGGGCCTCGCCGATCGCCGAGCGCTCGGACGCGAAGACGGCTCCTGTCAGAGCGTACGTGCCCGTCTCGTCCACGAGCCGCAGGGTGTCGTCCCAGCGCTTCTCGTCGTAGACGAAGGCGGTGACGACGGGGCCGAACAGCTCGTCCTGCATCAGGCGGAAGTCCGGATCCTCGGTCTTGATCACGGTCGGCTCGACGAACCAGCCCGTGCTGTCGTCCGTGCCGCCGCCCGCGACGATCTCCGCGCCCGCGTCGCGCGCCTCGGCGATCGCCCCGGCCTGGGTCTCGAACGACGACCCGTCGATCACGGCGCCCATGAAGTTCGTGAAGTCGCGCGGGTCGCCCATCGCGATCGAGGGCACGTCGCGCTCGAGGCTCTCGCGGATCTCGGGCCAGAGGTTCGACGGGAGGTAGAGCCGCGACGAGGCCGAGCACTTCTGCCCCTGGTACTCGAACGAGCCGCGGACGATCGCGGTCGCGACGGCAGCCGGGTCGGCGGAGGGGTGCGCGAGGATGAAGTCCTTCCCGCCCGTCTCCCCGACGATCCGCGGGTAGTTCCGGTAGCGCTCGATCCCGCCGCCGATCGTCTGCCAGATGGACTGGAAGACGCCGGTCGAGCCGGTGAAGTGGACGCCGGCCAGCTCCGGGCTCGTCAGCGCCGCCGTCCCGAGCTCCGCGCCGGGGCCGAAGACGAGGTTGATCACGCCCGGCGGGAGCCCCGCCTCCTCGAGGATCCGCAGCGTGTACCAGGCGGAGAGCGCCTGGGTCGAGGCCGGCTTCCAGACGACGGTGTTCCCCATCAACGCGGGGGAGGTCGTCAGGTTGGCGCCGATCGCGGTGAAGTTGAACGGGCTGATCGCGAAGACGAAGCCCTCGAGCGGCCGGTATTCGAGCCGGTTCCAGACGCCGGGCGACGAGATCGGCTGCTCCTCGTAGATGCGGACGAGGTACTGCGCGTTGAAGCGGAGGAAGTCGATCGTCTCGCAGGCGGCGTCGATCTCGGCCTGGTGCGCGGTCTTCGACTGGTTCAGCATCGTCGCGGCGTTCAGCGTCGAGCGCCACGGCCCCGCGAGCAGCTCGGCGGCGCGGAGGAAGACCGCGGCGCGCTCGTGCCACGGCGTCGACGACCACTCCGCGTGGGCGTCGCGCGCGGCGGCGATCGCGCGCTCGACGTGCGAGGCGTCGCCCTTCGCGACGTCCCCGAGCACGTGCGCGCGGTCGTGCGGCATCACGGCCTCGAAGGTCGTGCCCGTCTCGACGCGCTCGCCGCCGATCACGAGCGGGATCGCGATGCGCTCGCCCGCCATCTCGGCGAGCCGGCGGTGCAGCTCGGCCCGCTCGGGCGAGCCCGGGGCATACGTCCGGACCGGCTCGTTGACGGCCGGAGGCACGCCGAAGATCGCCGGAGTGCTCACGGCGCGATTGTAGAGTCGGGTCGGTGGACGTGACGCGGCACCGCTATGCGGTGGAGGGCTGGGGCGTCGGCGAGATCGCGGTGCGCGGCGAGGTGCTGGTCGAGCACGTGCTGCCGTCGCGCAGGCGCCGGCTTCCCCCCGAGGCGGGCGGCCCCCGTGGGGGCGCGAGCCCCCCTGAGGTCAGGCTAGCCGCCGGCGCGGCACGCGAGAGTGACGGCTTCGTGCCGGATCTGTGCCGGCGGCTCGCCGCGCACCTGCGGGGCACGCGCGTCTCCTACGAGGACGTCGAGGTCGACGAGACGGGGCTCAGCGCCTTCGGACGCGACCTCCTCGAGGCGGCGCGGTCGCTGACGTGGGGCGAGGTCGTGACCTACGGAGGGCTCGCGGCGCTCGCGGGACGCCCTCGCGCCGCCCGCGCCGCGGGGAGCTTCTGCGCCGGCTGCCGGCTCTCACTCGTGGTGCCGTGCCACCGGATCGTCGCCGCCGGGCAGGGCGAGCCGTTCTCCCTCGGGAGCTACGGCCCGGGCGGCCGCACGCTCAAGCGTCGCCTGCTCGCGCTCGAGGGGACGCTTCTCTGAGCGAGGGCCGGCTCTCCGCCGATGCCCGGGCCGAGCTCGCCTCGCTCAGCCCGGAGCGCCGCTGCGACCGCCTCGCGGAGCTCTCGGCGCTCTTCCACACGGCGGGCACGGTGCACCTCCTCGGTCGGGGGCAGCTCTCCTTCCACCTCGACCTGGCGGAGTCCGCCGTCGCGCGGCGCGCCTTCGCCATCCTCCGCCGGCTGCGGATCGACTCGCAGATCCGCACGTACCGCCGGCACGCGTTCGGCCGCGAGTCGCGGACGCAGCTCCATGTCGACGGGACGCCGCACGCGATCGACGTGCTCGGCGAGGCGGGCGTCCTCGGCCCCGAACGGCTGCCGCTCGACCGGCCGCCCGGCCGGGTCGTCGCCCGCGCCTGCTGTCGCTCGGCCTATCTCCGCGGCGCGTTCCTCGGCGCGGGCTCGCTCAGCGGCCCGCGCTCGCCGCATCTCGAGGTCCGGACGCCGCTCCATGCCGGCGCGGCGTTCGTCCGGAGCGTCGCGTCGGCCGCCGGCGTCCGCATGCGTGTGCTCGACCGCGAGTCCCACTCGGCCGCCTACGCGAAGAGCTGGGACGGGATCGAGTCCTACCTGTCCGTGGCCGGCGCCTCGGACACCGTGCTGGCGCTGGAAGAGCGCGCCCTCGTGGCGGGCCTCCGGGCCGACGCCAACCGGCTCGCGAACGCCGACCACGCCAACGTCGTGCGTCAGAGCCGCTCGGCGCGCGCTCAGGTCGAGGCGGCGCGCGTCCTGCGCGAATCCGGCGAGCTCGAGCAGCTGGCCACGACACTCCAGGACGCCGCCCACCTGCGGCTCCGGCATCCCTCGCTCTCGCTCCGCGAGCTCGCCGAGCGCGCCGATCCGCC
>DASTKY010000130.1:0-4761 GCA_035715495.1 Gaiella sp.
GCCGCCAAGTACGGCGAACACGCGCCGATGGCCGCGACGTGCTGCAACGCCTGCCGCGCCTGCGTCCAGACCAACCTGATTGCCGGCGTCCTGGCTGCAGCAATCGCCGCCGCCGCGGGTGTCGCCCGCCTGGTGCGCCGCAAGCCGGAGGCCACGAGCTAGCTCGTCGAGTGAGCCGACGGCGCGTCACCCGCGCCCGGCTCAGGCCTCGGATACGGTCGGGTCGTGGCCGTCGGGCTGATCGGTGCGGGCGAGATGGGGAGCGCGCTCGGCGCGCGCCTCAGCGACGGCGGCGCCTCCGTGGTGGTGGCCCTGGACGGGCGCTCGGAGCGGTCACGCCGCCGCGCTGCGGAGGCCGGCCTCGACGACGTCGGCTCGCTCGACGCGCTGCTCGACGCGAGCGAGATCGTCCTCTCGGTCGTGCCGCCGGGCGCCGCGCGCGAGGTCGCGCTCGAGGTCGGCGCGCGGCCAGCCGCCGCCGGGGTCGCCACGGTCGACGGCTCGATCTCCGGCCCGCCGCCGCGGCGGCCGGGGACGACGACGCTGTACCTCTCGGGCGTCCGCGCGGAGGAGGTCGAGGCACTCCCGTTCGCGGGCGTCGAGCGGCGGGTGGTCGGCAACCGCGTCGGGCTCGCTTCCGCGGTGAAGATGTGCACGGCGTCGGTCTACAAGGGCCGGGTCGCGGTGCTCGCGCAGGCGCTCCGCACCGCGCACGCGCTCGGCGTCCTGGAGCCGGTGCTGGATGACCTCGCCGAGACGGGCCTGGCCGACCCCGCGCGCACCGGCACGACCCTCGGACGCGCGTCCGCGAAGGCATGGCGCTACGTCGCCGAGATGGACGAGATCGCCGCGACCCAGGCGTCGGTCGGCCTCCCGCCGGACCTGTTCGCCGCCCTCGCCGTCGTCTACGCCGAGCTCGCGGAGGTCGCCGTCGCCGAGGCGCCCGAGGACGTGCCGGACGGCGTCCCGCTCGCCGAGACGCTGACCCGCCTCGCGCCCCGAGCCGACGACTAGCGGCGGACGCGGCGGCGGACCCCGCCGTACGCGGCTCGTGCCGGCTCGAGGAGCCGCCAGGCGCGGGTCGCCTTGATCGCGGCGAGCTCGGCCTCGAGCAGCGCGGCGTGCTCGGACGCCCCCGCCTGCTCCCGCGCGATCCGCGCCAGCGGGGTCGCGTCGTCGACCGCGGCGATCGCGTGCAGCTCGTACCGGACGAGCGCGTCCGCGTCGGGCGCGACGCTCCCGGGGTCGTCGACGACGGCGCCGACGTCGAAGCAGAGGAACGGCGTTTCCTCGCAGGTGACGAGCATGACGTTCGTGCGCGCGTCGAGCTCGAGGCCCTTCGGGCCGCCCTCCTGCGGGGTGTGGCGGCCGCGCCGGTACGTCGCGTCGTCGAGCACGGCGACGGTCGCCGCGGGGTAGCTGGCGCCGCTCCATCCGCCCTCGGCCGCGGCGAACACGTGGACGTGCGGCGCGCCCGCGTCGGCGACGACGAGCCGCCGGGCGTCGGCCGAGAACCGCAGGCCGTGCGGGTACGTCGCCCCGCGCAGGATCGCGACGGGCTCGGCGCCCTCGCCGAGCGAGTGGCGCTCGTAGACGAAGACGCTGTGGGAGAAGTGGTTGCTGACCGCGACCCAGCGCCCGTCGGGGCTGATCGCGACCCCGTCCGGGACGTCGAGCCAGCGCCGGGCGGCGACGTCGGGCGGCGACAGCGTGCCGGCGTGGAGCCGGTGCCGCTTCAGGGTGTGCGTCCAGTTCACACAGACGAGCAGCTCATGGCCCCCGCCGTCGGCGGTGGCCACCGCGACCGAGCCCGGCGAGTCGTCGTGGCCGCTCGCGGCGTGCACGGCCGTCGGCGTCACGTCCCACGCCGTCGGGGGCACGTCGCCGGCCGGGATCGGGAGCACGGCCAGGCCGCCCTCGCGGCTCGCGACGACGAGCGTGTCGTCGTCGACGAAGTCGAGCCCGTGCGGCTGCCGGACGGCAGGCGACGCGAGGAGCTCGAGCCGCGTGAGCCGCACCTCCGTCGCGGAGAGCTCGACGTCGGCGACCGCGATCCGGTCGATCGCGTAGCACGCGATCGCGAGGCGACGACGGCTCGGCGAGAGCCGGATGTCCTCCGTCCGGCCGAGGCGCGACAGCCTCTCGCGCACCGGCGCGGGCGCGACGACCTCGAGCGGGACGAGGAGCGGCGGGCCGGACGGCAGCGCGAGGTTCGCCGCTGCCGCCGCCTCGAGCTCGCGCGCTTCGGGCACCGTCACGGGACGAGCCTAACGGCCGCGCGGGATGCGCTCGTCCGGAGCCGGGGCCCCCGCGACCCGTCCAACGGGAGGCCAGGCGCTATCCTGCGTGCCCGCGCGGTGGCGGTAGCTCAGTTGGTAGAGCCCCGGGTTGTGGTCCCGGTGGTCGCGGGTTCGAGTCCCGTCCGCCACCCTCTCCGCACGAGCGTCTACCCTCAGACGCGACGGCCCCGTAGCTCAGTGGATAGAGCGGCAGGCTTCGAACCTGCGTGCGGAGGTTCGATCCCTCCCGGGGCCATCCCGCGGCACGGTGCCCTCGACCCACCCGCCTGTCGGACGCCCCGGAGCGGGCGCATCTCGATCGTGCCGATCTGGGCCAGCGGGTGCGTCGCGGCGAGCTCGACCGCGTCCTCGGGGCTCGCGCAGTCGAGCAGGTCGAAGCCGCCGACCGTCTCCTGCGGCTTCGCGCACGGGCCGTCGGTGACGATCGGGTCCGTCCTACCTCGTGGACGATCGCGCGGGGCCGAGATCGACCTCCCGCACGACGCTCAGTCCGGCGACCGCACGAGGGCGACGAGGTAGACGGCGGCGGCGAGCGTCACGAGCGCGACCTGGACGACGCGCCAGGCGCCGGTGCCGGGCCCGGCGAAGCCCACGACGGCGGCGACCGCGACGAGCGCCGCGGCGACGCCGGCCAGGGGGCCGAGTCTGCGTCGATACCACGGGGCCCGCTCGCGCACGGGAGAAGGCTCGCACAGCGCGCCCGCGGCGCATCGCGCTCAAGCGAGAGACGCCTCGGGCCGATGGAGATTCGAGATGTCGATCCGGCGCGCCTGGCCCCGCGCGGCGCTGACGATCGCCTTCGCGATCTGCGGCGTCTACCTCGTCGGGCTCCTCGTCCCGAACCCCGGCCCCACGTTGGACCGGATCGTCAACGTCTGGCTGTACAACGGCCTCTTCGTCGCCGCGGTCGTGATCGCCGCCGCCCGGCCGATCCTCGTCCGGCGCGAGCGCCTCGCGTGGACCCTGATCGCGCTCGCCCTCGCCGCCACGACCTTCGGCGAGATCTACTTCGCGGTCGCCGATCCCGCCGAGTACCCCTCGCTTGCGGACGCCGGCTGGCTGGCCTTCTACCCGCTGCTCTACATCGGCATCGTCCTGCTCATCCGGCAGCGCGCCCGCTTCGTCACCGGGACGCTCTGGCTCGACGGCCTCACCGCGTCGGTGGCGGCCGCGGCGCTCGGGTCGGCGGTCCTCGTCGAGGTCGTGATCCGCGGCAACGAGGGCTCCCGGAGCGCGATCGCGACGAACATCGCCTACCCGTTCGGCGACGTCCTGCTCCTCAGCGCGGTCGTCGGGATCGTGGCGCTCGCGGACTGGCGGCTCGAGCGCCGCTGGCTGCTCCTCGCGCTCGGGCTCCTGTCCACCGCCATCCCCGACGCGATCTACCTGTTCGAGGTCGACACGTACCAGCCCGGCGGCGCGATCGACGTCCTCTGGCCGCTCTCCTCGCTCCTCATCGCCGCGGCCGCGTGGAGCAGCGCGCGCGGCGAGCGCGCCCTCGACGTGGAGGGACGCCCGCTCCTCGCCGTCCCGCTCCTCTGCGCGGCCACGGCGACCGGCGTCCTCGTCGTGGACCACTTCGAGCAGGTCAACGAGTTCGCGGTCTTCCTCGCCACGCTCGCGATCGCGCTCGTGCTCGTCCGCCTCGTGCTGACGTTCCGGGAGAACTCGCGGCTCTACACGCTCACGCGGCACGACGCCGTCACCGACTCGCTGACCGGCCTCGGCAACCGGCGCAAGCTCCTGGCCGACCTCCACACGGCGCTCGCCGGCGAGCACCCGCCACCGACGATGCTGATGGTCTTCGACCTCGACGGGTTCAAGGGCTACAACGACACGTTCGGGCACCCGGCCGGCGACGCGCTCCTCGTGCGGCTCGGCGCGAAGCTCACGCTCGTGCCCGGCGACCGCGGCGCCGCGTACCGGCTCGGCGGCGACGAGTTCTGCGTCCTGGTGCGCATCGGCGAGGGCGACGAGGAGGCGCTGGTCGACGCCTCGGTCCGGGCCCTCTCCGAGCACGGCGAGGCCTTCGACGTCTCGAGCTCCTTCGGCGCAGTCCTGCTCCCCGAGGAGGCGGCCGACCCGAGCCACGCGCTGAGCGTCGCGGACGAGCGGCTGTACGCGCAGAAGCGCTCGCGGCGCGACGACACCGACCGCACGATGCACGTCCTCCTCGAGGCGCTCACGACCCGCGAGCCCGAGTTCCAGGCTCACGTCGAGGGCGTCGCGGCGCTCTCGGTCGAGATCGGACGGCGCCTCGGGCTCGCCACGGCCGAGCTGGACGACCTCTTCCGCGCGTCGCAGCTCTACGACCTGGGCAAGCTCGCCGTGCCCGACGAGATCCTCCGCAAGCGGGGCCCCCTCGACGAGCGCGAGTGGGAGTTCATCCGCCAGCACACCGTGGTCGGCGAGCGCATCCTCCGCGCCTCGCCGGCGCTGAAGGACGTCTCGCCGCTCGTCC
>DASTKY010000131.1:0-2042 GCA_035715495.1 Gaiella sp.
GAGGCAGGTCGCAGCGGACCTCGAAGCCGGCCGAGTCGTGCAGCACGGTCAGGCCCCGGCGGGACCGGGCGCCCCGGACGAGCTCGACGGCGAGGCGCGGGAGCCCCAGGGCGCTCACGGAATGGGGGGCGACGGCGTCGAGCCCGAGGTCGAACGACGCGCCGGCCGACAAGCGGATCGCCATCGCGCCGGCGTACGTGTACGGCGTGCAGTTCGCGACCAGGACGAACGCCGCCCGGCGGCCGCCGTCGAGCTCGAGCACCGGCGGGAAGCTCGCCCGGCGGGACGCGACGAGCCCGAGCACGGCCTTGGCGAAGGCGACGTCGCTCGGACGCGTCCCGTCGAGCGGCCGCCCGAGCTCGTCGATGCGGCGCACGATCTCCGCGTCGAAGCCGACGCCGGCGTTGAAGCCGAACCGGCGCCCGTTGACGCGCCCGAGGCCGATGGGGCGCACGAGACCGCGCGCGAGGCGGTGGGCGGCGGTCACCGGGTCGCGCCCGAGACCGAGCGCGCGGGGGAGGACGCTCGTGCCTCCAGCCGGGAGAAAGCCCAGGGGCACCGAACGACCGACGCCGTTCAGCACCTCGTTGTAGGTGCCGTCGCCCGAGAGGACGTAGATCGCGTCGGCCGTGGCCTCGTGCTCGCGGGCGAGGGCGGTCGCGTCGCCCGGTCCCCCCGTGCGGACGGCCTCCGTCCCGGAGGGAAGGGCGGCCAGCACGTGGGCGACGAGCTCCTCGGTGACCCCGCTCGCGTAGGGGTTGACGATGAGGAGGCGGCTCACGTCGGCGGCGCGGTCGCGTAGCCGCGCACCCCGTCGACCACCATCCCCCAGAAGCGGTCCGCGAGGGCGTCCGTGTCGGTGTCCGCCCGCAGCCAGGTGTAGGCCCAGTTGGCGGCCGAGAGGACGAGGAGGACGGCGGCCTCCACGTCGAGGTCCGAGCGGAGCGCGCCGCGCTCGGCCGCCTCCCGGACGAGGTCGTGCCACCGCTCTTCGTACCGCCGGCGCGAGCTGCGGAACGCGCTCCGCTCGGGCTCGTCGAGGAAGCGCCACTCCCGCGTGAAGACCGCCGCGACGTCGAGCTGGCCGGCGACGACCGCCAGGTGGGCGCGGAGGGCGAGGCGCACGCGCTCGAGCGGCTCGGCGTCCTCGGGGACGCCGTCGAGGCCTGCGTGGAACGCCGCCGCGCCCTCCCGGGTGACGACGACGAGGAGCGCCTGCTTCGACTCGGTGAGGGAGTAGAGCGAGCCCTTCTGGACGCCGAGCGCCTCCGCGAGGTCGGCCATCGACGTGCCGTGGTACCCCCGCTCGGCGAAGAGCCGGGTCGCCGTCGCGACGAGCTCCTCCCGCCTCGTGCTCATCCGACGATGCTACCGATCGTTCGGTAGGCTTGTGTCGTGGAGCACGCAGACGCGCGCACCGCGGAGTTCCTCGCCCACGTGCAGTCCGGCGGCCTCGTCGAGACGGGTGACTGGATGCCGGACGAGTACCGGCGCCGGCTGACGAAGTTCGTCGAGATGCACGCGAACTCGGAGCTGATGGGCGTCCTCCCCGAGCGCGACTGGATCCTGCGCGCGCCCACGCTCCAGCGGAAGCTCGCCCTGACGGCGAAGATCCAGGACGAGGTCGGCCACGCGCAGCTCCTCTACCGCGTCGTCGAGGACCTCGGGAAGCCGCGCGACGCCTGCCTCGACGACCTCGTCGAGGGGCGGTCGAAGTTCCACAACGTCTTCCACTACCCGACGCGGACGTGGGGCGACGTCGGCGTGATCGCGTGGCTCGTCGACGCCGCGGCGATCATCTCGCAGAAGGCGCTGCTCAAGTGCTCGTACGCGCCGTACGCGCGGATCATGCGGAAGATCTGCTGGGAGGAGTCGTTCCACATCCTCCACGGCCGCGACGTCGTGCTCACCCTCGTGACAGGCACGGACGGGCAGCGCGAGCTCGTCCAGGAGGCGCTCGACCGCTGGTGGGAGCCGCTGATGATGTTCCACGGGAACCCGATCCCGGCCGAGGACGACCCCATGGTCCACTGGCGGATCAA
>DASTKY010000132.1:0-10260 GCA_035715495.1 Gaiella sp.
GACGTCGAGGAAGGTCGCGAAGGTGTCGGCGGCGACGCTCACGGCCCCAACCCTGCCCCTCGCGGACGTCCGCCGCTTGATCGGTCTTGCGGTGGTCGGGGGCTCCGGGCTAGGCTCGCGCGCGTGCCGACGACGCTGACCTGGCTCGGCCACGCAGCCTTCCGGCTCGACACCGCGGCCGGGCGCCGTGTCTACGTCGATCCGTTCCTCACCGGGAACCCGTCCTGCCCGGCCGGCGAGCGGGAGCCCGAGCGCTGCGACCTCGTCGTCCTGACCCACGGCCACGGCGACCACGTCGGCGACACCGTCGCCCTCGCGGAGCGCTTCGACTGCCCCGTCGTCGCGCCCGTCGAGCTGCGCGGCTGGCTCGTCGGGAAGGGGCTCGCCGACGCCCCGGCGCAGGCGGCGAACAAGGGCGGCACGGTGGAGTTCGCCGGCGTCCGGATCACGCTGACCGACGCGAACCACTCGTCGAGCGGCGCGGGCAACGTCTACCTGGGCGAGCCGTGCGGCCTCGTGCTGCGGCCGGAGGACGGCCCGACGGTCTACGTGGCGGGCGACACGAACGTCTTCGGCGACATGGCCCTGATCCGCCGCCTGTACACCCCGGACGTCGCCGTCCTCCCGATCGGCGACCACTACACCATGGGCCCGGAGGAGGCCTCGGTCGCCGCCGAGCTCGTGGGCGCGCCGCGGGTCGTCCCGTGCCACTACGGCACGTTCCCGCTCCTCACCGGGACGCCCGACGCGCTGCGGCCGCTGCTCCCCGACGGGATCGAGCTGCTCGCGCCCGCGGCGGGCGAGACGGTGGAGCTGTGAGGGAGCGCTGGTTCGGCGCGACCGGGCGGCGGGTGCCGGCGATCGCGCTGGAGGGGACGGTCGACGTGGCCGAGGCGCTCGTCGTCGACTCGCTCGACGACCTCGAGCAGCTGCGCGTCGCGCATGCGCTCGGCCAGCCGGTCGTCACTCGCGCGCGCGACGCCGACGCGGTGGCGCAGGCCCTTGCGCGGCCCGAGGTCTCGTGCGTCCTCGTCGTGGATCCGACGCTGCTCGAGCTCGACCTCCCCGAGCTCACGTATGGCTGAGCCGGTCGCGACGTACTCCATCTGCGCCTGCGATCTCGACGTCGGGCACTGGGGCGTCGCGACCCAGTCGAAGTTCCTCGCCGTCGGGTCGGTCGTGCCCTGGGCCGCGCCGCACGTCGGCGCGATCGCGACCCAGTCGTATGCGAACCCGCGCTACGGCCCTGACGGGCTCGCGCTCCTCGGGGACGGTCTCTCGGCGGCGGAGGTCGTGGCGCGGCTCACTGCGGCGGACGACGACAGCGCGCACCGCCAGCTCGGGGTGGTCGACGCCGAGGGGCGCGGCGCCACGTTCACCGGCGACGAGTGCCATGCGTGGGCCGGCGGCCGCACGGGTGACGGCTACGCGGCGCAGGGCAACATCCTCGTCTCCGGCGCGACCGTGGACGCGCTCGCGGAGACCTTCGAGGCGACCGCCGGCGCGCCGCTCGCCGAGCGGCTGCTCGACTGCCTCGACGCCGCCGAGGCGGCGGGCGGCGACAGCCGCGGCCGGCAGTCGGCTGCCCTCCTCGTCGTCGAGCGCGACGGCGGCTACGCCTCGCTCTCCGACACGCTCGTCGACCTCCGCGTCGACGACCACGCCGATCCGCTCGGCGAGCTGCGGCGGCTGTACCGGCTGCACGACGCGCTCTTCGGCCGCACGCCGCGCGATCGCTGGCTCCCGGTCGACGACGCGCTCCGGGCGGAGCTGCAGGAGCGGCTCGCGCGGGCGGGTCACGACTCCCTCGCGTCGTGGGCGGGAGTCGAGAACCTCGAGGAACGGGTAGACGGAGACGAGGCGATCGACCCGGTCGTCCTCGAGCGACTACGGGAGGCGACATGAGCGACCGGTACCGGGTCGTCGCGCTCGGCGACCTCGGCACGACGATCGTCCAGAACCAGTCCCACTGGCACACCATCCGCTCGACGCTCGGCGTCGAGTCGTTCGGGATCAACGCGTGGACGGCGACCGCCGACGGCCAGCAGATCATCGGCGAGCACGACGAGGCGAACGAGGGCGCGACGGGCCACGAGGAGCTCTACCTCGTGCTCGACGGCGCCGCCACGTTCACGCTCGACGGCGAGGAGGTAGACGCGCCGGCGGGCACGCTCGTGCACGTCGCGGATCCGGCCGTGAAGCGTGGCGCGACCGGCGAGGAAGGCACGACGATTCTCGTCGTCGGCGCGAAGCCCGGCGAGGCGTTCACGCCGTCGGGCTGGGAGCGCTCGGCCGAGGCGCTCCAGTTCTGGCCGACGGAGGACTGGGACGGGGCGGTCGGGGTGCTCGAGCGGCACCTCTCCGAGACACCGGACAACGGCGGCACGCACTACAACCTCGCGTGCGCCCACGCGCGTGCGGGTCGGCCCGACGCGGCGCTCGACCACCTCACCCGGGCAGTCGAGCTCGAGGATCGCTTCGCCGAGTACGCCGTCGCGGACGACGACCTCGTCTCGCTCCGCGAGGACCCGCGCTTCCCGCAGACGGCCGAGAGGCGCTGAGATGGGCGAGACCGTGAAGTACACGCTCGACGAGAGCCGCCTGCCCGACGCCTGGTACAACCTCGCGTCCGACCTCCCGGAGCCGCCGGCGCCGGTTCTCCACCCGGGCACGGGCCAGCCGATCGGGCCGGACGACCTCGCGCCGCTCTTCCCGATGGAGGTCATCCTCCAGGAGGTCTCGACGGAGCAGCTGATCCCGATCCCGGAGGAGGTGCGGGACGTCTACCGCCAGTGGCGGCCGACGCCGCTCTACCGCGCCCGCCGCCTCGAGCGCGAGCTGGACACCCCGGCGCGCATCTTCTACAAGTACGAGGGCGTCTCCCCGACGGGGAGCCACAAGCCCAACACCGCGGTCGCGCAGGCGTTCTACAACGCGCGCGAGGGCGTCAAGCGGATCACGACCGAGACCGGCGCCGGCCAGTGGGGCTCGTCGCTCGCGTTCGCAGGGGCGCTCTTCGGGCTCGAGATCGACGTCTACATGGTGCGCGTCTCGTACGACCAGAAGCCGTACCGCCGCGCGCTGATGGAGGCCTTCGGCGCCCGCTGCGTGCCGAGCCCGTCGGAGGAGACGGCGTCGGGTCGCGCCGTGCTCGCCGAGCACCCGGACTCGACCGGGAGCCTCGGGATCGCGATCTCGGAGGCGGTGGAGCTGGCCGCGCAGCGGGACGACACGAAGTACGCGCTCGGCTCCGTCCTCAACCACGTCCTCCTCCACCAGACCGTGATCGGCGAGGAGGCGCTCGCGCAGATGGATCTCGCCGAGGCGTACCCCGACGTCCTCGTCGGCTGCACGGGCGGCGGGTCGAACTTCTCGGGGCTCGTCTTCCCGTTCCTCGGCCAGAAGCTCCGCGGAGGCGCCGACCTGCGGGTGATCGCGGTCGAGCCGGCCGCCTGCCCCACCCTGACGCGCGGCGTGTTCGCCTACGACTTCGGCGACACCGGCCACCTCACGCCGCTCGTGAAGATGCACACGCTCGGCTCGACGTTCGTCCCGCCGGGGTTCCACGCGGGTGGGCTGCGCTACCACGGGATGGCGCCGCTCGTGAGCCACCTCCACGACCTCGGGCTGATCGAGGCGCGGGCGTACCACCAGACCGCCGTCTTCGAGGCGGGCGTGCGCTTCGCGCGCGCGGAGGGGATCCTGCCCGCCCCCGAGGCGAACCACGCGGTGAAGGCCGTGATCGACGAGGCCGTGCGGTGCCGTGAGGAGGGGTCGACCGAGACGATCCTCTTCAACCTCTGCGGCCACGGTCACTTCGACATGCAGGCGTACATCGACCACTTCGCGGGCCGGCTCGAGGACCGTGCGTACGACGAGGGCGAGCTCGCGCTGGCCCTGGCGGGGCTCCCGGCCGTCCAGGGCTGAGCCTCAGCGGTCGCCGGGCAGCCGGAGCCCCGCCGCGAGCTCGCGAAAGGCGGGCACCGGGTCGTGCTCGGGCCGCGCGGCGAGCACGACGGCCCCGTGCTCGGGCCCGGCGAGCGCGCCGACGAGGAGCTCGACGCCGACAGCCAGCGCGAAGGCCTTGTGCGCGAGCTCCGCGCCGAACGGCACGAGCTCCTCGGGCCGCGCGCGGCCCGCGAGGACGTCGCCGTGGGTGACGGCCCCCATCGACACGTCGGCGACGAGCGGGGCGCCGTCGGAGGCGGGGACCGCGATCGCGATCGGGTTCGTGCCGGTCAGCGGCGGGCCGCCCTCCGGGTGCGGAAGCCGCCGCGGCGACGTCGCCGTGACGACGGCGACGAGCCCTGCCCCGGCGATCCGGCGCGCCCAGCCGCCGAGCATGCCCGTGGGGAAGCAGGATCCGCAGACGACGAGCCGCGCGTGCTCCGGCGGGTCGCGCTGGAGCCCGGCGCAGACCGCGTCGAGCGTCAGGTAGCCGAGCGCCCTGCCGCCGTCCCAGCGCTCGTAGCCGTCCCCCCGCTCGACGCGCACGGGCGCGCCGCGGGAGTCCCGCGCGCCCTCGAGCAGCCCTTCGAGCCAGGGGACGCGGGCGAGCCCGTGCCCGTGCTTGCCGGCGGCGTCCGCCGCGACGAGGTGCTCGACGACCACCGCCGCGTCCGCGTCCGAGAGGCCCGCCGCTGCCAGCCTCTCGAGTCCCTCGTCCCGGGTCACACGCACACCCGCCCGGGGGTTTCGACGTCGCGCACCCGGGGTAGCCTTACACGATCCTCACAGGACCCTGTGAGGATCTGACTGGATGGCCGCGCCTCCCCCCGGCGCGGGCGTGCAGGACGGCACACGAGCCCACCGCCGCTGGGCGTGTCGTCACCGGTGGGGGAGCCATCGGGTTCCCCCACCTCTTTTCGTTCTCAGAGGACGGTCAGCGCCTTGCGGATGCCGCCCGGGCGTCGCGCCTGGACCGTCTCGGCGAGGCCGCGGATCGCGGCGCTCACCTCGGCATCCGGCGCCGTCTCGAGCACGGGACAGCCCGCGTCTGACGCCTCGCGGAGGGCCGGGTCGAACGGGATCCGGGCGAGCACCGGCGCGTCGATCTCGGCGGCGAGCGCGTCGCCCCCGCCGCTCCCGAAGAGCTCCTGGCCGGTGCCGACGAGCCACGACATGTTCTCGACGACCCCCGTGACGCGCATGCCGGTCTTCTGCGCCATCACCGCGGCGCGCACGGCCACCTGCTGGGCGGCCGGCTGCGGGGTCGTGACGACGATCGCCTCGGCCCGCGGGAGAAGCTGGCCGATCGAGATCGCGACGTCGCCCGTCCCGGGCGGCATGTCGACGACGAGCGTGTCGAGCTCGCCCCAGTGGACGTCCGAGAGGAACTGCTCGAGCGCCTTGTGGAGCATCGGCCCGCGCCACATGATCGGCCCGTTGTCCTCCGCGAAGAGCCCGATCGACATGACCTTCAGCTCGCCGCGCACGGGCGGCACGATCAGCGAGTCGACGACGATCGGGCGCTGGTCGATGCCGAGCACGTGCGGGATCGAGTAGCCGTAGACGTCCGCATCGAGGACGCCGACCCGCTCGCCGCGCTCCGCGAGCGCCGCGGCGAGGTTCGCGGTCAGCGTCGACTTGCCGACGCCGCCCTTGCCCGACGCGACGGCGACGACGCGCGTCGCCGGATCGAGGCGGATCTCGCGCTCGGGCCTGCCGCCGCGGAGCCGCGACGCGAGCGCCGCCTTCTCGTCGGGCGTCATCACGTCGAACCGCACCGCCGTCGACGTGACGCCTGCGACGGCGCCCACGTGCAGAGCGACCTGGTCCTCGAAGCTCGACCGCAGCGGACAGCCGGCGACCGTCAGCGCGATCGTGACCGCCACGGCCCCGTCCGCGTCGACGGCGACGTCGCGCACCATGTCGAGCTCGGTCACGGGGCGCTTCAGCTCCGGGTCGATCACCTGCTCGAGGGCGCGCAGGACGGCGTCGCGGTCGGGAGTCATCCCGGCCAGCGTAGCCCTCAGATGCGGGTGAGCGCGGTCGCGACGCGCTCGCACAGCTCGGCCGTGCCCGCCGCGACGATCCGCGACCGCCCGCCGAGGTCGAGCGGTGCCGCACCGAACGGCGGCGTCTCGAAGAGCTCGATCGCGAGCCCGCGCTCGCGCACGAGCAGCTGGGCGGCCGCGATGTCGATCGACCGCGCCGGCTTGAGGCAGCAGACGGCGTCGACCCGCCCCGCGGCCAGGTGGCAGAGCGAGAGGGCCAGAGAGCCCATCACGCGCAGCCGGTCGGCGATGCCGCGCATCGCGGGCGCGGCGGCGGCGATCGCCTCCGTCGTCGTCCCTTCGAGCGAGAGGATCTCGAGCCGCTCCTTCGGGCCAGGCCCGTCGAGCGGGACGTCGTTCAGGAAAGCGCCGCGGCCGCGGTGGGCGACCCACTCCTCCCGCGCGCCGAAGTCGTAGACGTAGCCGAAGTGGACGTCGTCCATCGTGGGACCGTCGGCGACCGCCAGCGAGAGAGAGAAGAACGGGATCGCCCGCTTCGCGTTGACCGAGCCGTCGATCGGGTCGACGACGACGCGTACCGCGCCCCCGCCTCCGAACGCGCGAACGCCGAGCTCCTCCGAGACGAGCGTCAGGTCGCGGCCGAGCGCCTCGAGCCGCCGGACGACGACGTCCTCGGCGGCAGCGTCGATCGCGGTGGTGTCGTCACCGCCCTCGCCCGCGCGGAGCACCGGCTCGCGCTCGGTGCGGGTCGGAAGGTCGGCGAGCACCGCGTCGACGTCGGCCACGCACGCCCGGCAGAGGTCGAGCCAGTCGCTCACGGGTCGACCGGGTGGATCAGGAGGCCCGAGACGAGCTTCGGGAAGAAGTACGTCGTCTTCTGCGGCATCACCTCGCCGCTCCGCGCCCGCTCGAAGACGTCCTCGATCCGCGTCGCGCGCAGGAGGAGCGCGCAGTCGGCGTCGCCCGACTCGACCCGGCGGACGGCCTCGACGCGATCGGGGGTGTACGCGATGCCCTCGTGGCCGAGCCGGTCGACCAGCTCGACGTCGAGCTCGCCCGGCGCGCCGTGCACGAGCCGGATCGACTCCGGGCGGACGAGCACGGCGGCGGAGCGCGCGTACGGCTCCGCGGCCAGGGCCGCGTAGGCCTCCTCGACCGTCGGGTGCTCCACGCCGGCCAGGTCGATGTCGGGCCGTCCCGCGAAGACCCGGTGCGTCGGGAAGATCTCGAGCCCGGGGTCGCTCGTCGAGACGAGGACCACCATCATCCGGTCGGCGCCGTCGCGGGAGGCGAACTCGACCGCGGTCTCGTAGCGGTGGTGACCGTCCGCGATCAGCAGCTGGCTGCCCGCGAACGTGGCGGCGACGCCGTCCGCGTCGGGCACGCGCCAGAGCCGCGTGTCGTCGACCTCGAGGTCGGGCGCCGTCTCCGGCAGGTCGAGCGGCGTCCCGTCGTAGAGCAGGAAGATGGGCTCGAGCTGCGCCCGTGTCTCCTGCAGGAGCCGGAGGCGCCCCTCCTTCGGGCCGGCGTGCGTCCGCTCGTGCGGGAGCACGGTGCCCGTCGCGTACGGCTCGACGCGGAGCGACGCGACGATGCCCGACCGGCGGCGCTCGACGCCGTCGGGGCCGACGTACGACTGCTCGAGCGCCCACACGGCCGGCTCTGCGTCGCGGACGAGGACGCCCTCGTCGAGCCACTCCCGGTAGGTGCTGCCCGCGCGCCGCTCGTCGGCCTCGAGGGTCAGATGCACGACGTTGTGCGGGTCTCGGGCGCGCAGCTCCGCGAGCGCCTCGTCGTCGATCACGTCGTACGGCGGGGCGGTCTGCGAGGGCGACGGTCGGGCGTAGCGGACGGCGCGGAACGGGCGGACGTCGGCCACCGCTCGAGCCTACCCGACCCCTAGACTCGCTCCGTGACCACGATCGCGGAGCTCGCCGAGGACCGCACGGTCGACGGCGTCTTCGCGGTCGCGCGCAAGCGCCGGCTCTCGACGCGCAACGGCAAGCCCTACCTCGCCGTCGAGCTCGTCGACCCGAGCGGCCGGATCGAGGGCCGCGTCTGGGAGGACGTCGAGCTGCTCGACCGGCGCTTCGCGGAGGGCGACGCCGTGCGCATCCTCGGGCGGGTGGAGCGCTTCGGCGGCCGCCTCCAGGTGCAGGTGCGCGCCGTCGAGGCGGCCGACGTCGACCCGGCGGTCCTGACGCCCGCGCTCCGCCGCGACGCGGACGAGCTCGACGGGTTCCTCGAGTTCCTGGCCGCGGAGATCGCCCACCCCGAGCTCGCCGCGGTCGTCGCGGGCGTGCTCGGTGCCGCCGGCGTGCGTGAGGGCATGCGCCTGCTCCCGGCTGCGGGCGCGGAGGGCCACCACGGCTACGCGGGCGGGCTGCTCGAGCACACCGTCGGCGTCACCACCCTCTGTCGCGAGACGGCGCAGCTGCACCCGAGGCTGCGGTCCGACCTCCTGCTCGCGGCGGCGCTCCTCCACGACGTCGGGCGCGTGCGCGAGCTCGAGCGCGGCCCCGCCTTCCGGCCGACGAAGGAGGGCGCGCTGCTCGGCCATGTGCAGCTCGGCGTTCGCCTCGTCGACGAGCACGCCGGTGACGTGGAGCCGACGCTGCGCGCGGAGCTCCTCCACGCGATCGCCGCGCACCACGACCGGCCCGCCGCCCGCACCGCAGAGGCGGCGGTGCTCTACCACGCGAACCAGCTCGACGCGCAGGCGGCGACCCGCTCCGTCGGCGACGACTGAGGCCGCGTGGGCTTCGCGGTTCTCGCCCTCCTGGGGGCGGCCTCGTGGGGGGTGGGCGACTTCTTCGGCGGCGTGGCCGCCCGGCGCGTCCACGTGCTCACCGTGCTCGTCGTCTCCCAGGGTGTCGGGCTGGTCGGCGCGGCGGTCTGGGCGCTGGCGAGCGCCGACGCGGCGCCCGGGGCGGCCGACCTGCTCCCGGCGCTCGGCGCCGGCCTCTGCGGCTCCGTCGGCCTTGCCGCGCTCTACCGCGGGATGGCGTTGGGCGCGATGGGGATCGTCGCGCCGATTTCGGCGGCGAGCCCCGTCGTCCCGCTGCTCGTCGATCTCGGCCGCGGCGTCCGTCCCGCGGCGCTCCAGTGGCTCGGGATCGGGGTCGTGCTGGCCGGGATCGTCCTGCTCGCGCGCGAGCCGGGCGGCCGCCGCGGGTCGTCGCGCCTCGCGACGGGCGTCGCGCTCGCGCTCCTCGCCGCGCTGAGCTTCGGCCTCTTCGTCGTCGGGCTCGACGCCGCCGCCGACGCGAGCGTGCCGTGGGCCGTCGCCGCGGCGCGCGCCGCCTCGACGCTCCTCGCGCTCGTGCTGGCGCTCCTCGCGGGCGCCGCGCTCCGTCCGCCGGCCCGCCTGCTCCCCACGATCGTCGCGGTGGGCGTCTTCGACACGCTCGCGAACGTCCTGGTCGCCTTCGCGGTGACGCGCGGCTCCGCCGGGGTCGTCGCCGTGCTCAGCGCGCTCTACCCGGTGACGACGATCCTTCTCGCCCGTCTCGTGCTCGGCGAGCGGCTCGACGGCGCGCGACGACTCGGCGCCGGGCTCGCGCTCGGGGGCGCGGCGGTGGTCGCGGCGGGCTAGCGGCGACCGCGCGAGACCGGTGGTAGGGTCAGCGCCGCTGTCAGTCGGTCATCGAATCGAAGGGGAGAGATGACGATCAGGAAAGGCATGCTGCCGGCGCTCGCCGCGCTTGCCGCGGTTGCCGCGGTCGCGCTCACGGCGACGCCCGCGACGGCGGGCTCGGGTCACGCGAGCCTCGGCGTCTGCGAGGACACGACGTTCGACTTCCTCGCCGCACTCCAGCAGACGGGCACCGCCCGCGGGGCCGCCGACCCCACGACCCGCGCCGAGAAGGACACCGTGAAGTACTCGGGCGGGACGGAGGTCGGGCAGAAGACCCCGGGCAAGCCGACCGCCGGTGCGATCGACGTGTACTTCCACGTGATCACGAAGACGGACGGCACCGGCGCGGTGAGCGACGCCACGATCGCCGCGCAGATCACGGTGCTCAACCAGACCTTCGCCGGGTGGTTCGGCGGGGACGTAACGGGCTTCACGTTCCGGCTCGCCGGCACGACCCGATCCGCCAACAACGCCTGGTTCGACCAGGCGACGTTCGCGGACGAGATCGCGATGAAGTCCGCGCTCAAGGCCGGCGACTCCGCCGACCTCAACATCTACTCGACGAGCGGCGGCGGGTTCCTCGGCTGGGCGTACTACCCGTCGATCACGGCGTCGAACACGTACGGCGTCCTGGACGGCGTCGTGCTCCACTACGGCTCCCTGCCC
>DASTKY010000133.1:0-2685 GCA_035715495.1 Gaiella sp.
CCGTCGCGCACCCGAGCCTGACGAAGGCGCTCGACGTGTCGCCCGACCGCTACGCGCTCGAGACCCGCGGCCGGCTCGCGACCCAGGTCGGGCCGCCGCGCAACGGCGGGGGCGGGGTCTACGACGCGACGGGCGAGGTCGAGCGCGGGCAGTTCCATCTCCTCTTCCCGAACACGGTCGTCAACGTCATGCCGGGGCGGCCGAACCTCTCGATCGGCCCCGTGCTGCCGCGGGGCAGCGACCGGACCCACCGCTTCCTCGACTACTTCGTCGGGCCGGACGTCGACGAGTGGTGGCTCGCCGACTACCTCGCGCTCGACGAGCAGGTCGGCGCCGAGGACCGCGCGCTCGTCGAGGCCGTCCAGCGGGGGATGACGAGCGGCGCGCTCGAGCACGGGACGCTCATGCCCGAGTCGGAGCAGCTGATCGCCTGGTTCCAGACGAGCGTCGTCGACGCCCTGGGCGCCGAGACCGGCACCTGAGCGTTCACGAGTCCGCCACGCCCGACCCCGGCCGCCATGGCACGATCTGGGCGTGACCGCGGTCGCCGACCCGACGGAGTCCCGCCTCCTCAACCGCGAGCTCTCGGCCCTCGAGTTCTATGCGCGCGTGCTCGAGCTCGCGGAGGACGACACCCTGCCGCTCCTCGAGCGCGTGAAGTTCGCGGCGATCTTCGCCCAGTTCATCGACGAGTTCTTCATGATCCGCGTCGCCGGTCTGCTCGAGCTGGACGAGTCCGACGTCCCGATCCGCTCGGTGGACGGGCTCGCGCCGAGCGCGGCGCTCGCCTCGATCCGGAAGCGCGTCAACGAGCTCGCGACGCGCCAGGCGAAGCTCTGGAAGCGCGACCTCCGGCCGGGGCTCGCCGCCGCCGGGATCGAGATCACGACCGTCGACGAGTGCTCCGAGAGCGAGCTCGACAAGCTCGGCCGGTACTTCGAGCGCGACATCTACCCCATCCTCACGCCGCTCGCCGTCGGCCCGGGCCAGCCGTTCCCGTACGTCTCCGGGCTCTCGCTCTCCCTCGGCGTGATCGCACTCGATCCCGAGACCGACGAGGAGCGCTTCGCGCGCGTCAAGGTGCCCGAGGGCCTCGACCGCTTCGTCCCGGCCGGCAAGAAGCTCGTGCCGCTCGAGGCGGTGATCGCGCACTTCCTGCCGATGCTCTTCCCCGGGATGGAGATCACCGAGCGCGCGCTCTTCCGCGTCACGCGCGACGCCGACTTCGAGGTCTCCGACGACGCGGACGACCTCCTCGAGGCGGTGGAGATCGAGCTCCGGCAGCGCCGCATGGGCGACGTCGTCCGCCTCGAGCTCTCGAGCTCCGCGTCGCGGTCGATGCGCGACAGGCTCGTGACGGGGCTCGGTGTCCAGCCGAGCCAGGTCTACGAGATCGAGGGCCTCCTCGACCAGGCCGACCTGTGGCAGCTCGTCGGGCTCGACCGCCCCGACCTCGCCCACGCCCCGTGGACGCCCGTCGTGCCGCCCCGCTGGGCGCGCGCCAAGACGCCCCGCGGGGTCTTCGAGGAGCTCCGCCGGGGCGACCTGATCGTCCACCAGCCCTACGACTCGTTCCGCGCGAGCTTCGAGTCGTTCGCCGAGGCCGCCGCCAACGACCCAGACGTGATCGCGATCAAGACGACCGTCTACCGCACGAGCGACGAGTCGAAGCTCGTCTCGGCGCTGATCGAGTGCGCGGAGGACGGCAAGCAGTCCGTCTGCCTCCTCGAGCTGAAGGCGCGGTTCGACGAGCGCCGCAACATCGAGTGGTCGCGCGCGATGGAGCAGGCTGGCGTGCACGTCGTGCACGGGTTCCCCGACCTCAAGATCCACGCGAAGATGACCCTCGTCGTCCGGCGCGAGCCGGACGGGTTGCGGCGCTACGTCCACATCGGGACGGGCAACTACAACGCCTCGACCGCCCGGATCTACGAGGACCTCGGGCTCTTCACGGCCGACGAGGAGATCGCCGCCGACGTCGCCGACCTCTTCAACTACGTGACCGGCTTCGGGCGGCCGCAGCGCTTCCGGAAGCTGCTCGTCGCGCCGTTCATGATGCGCACCCGGCTCGTGGAGCACATCCGTGAGGTCGCCGCCGCGGCAGCCGACGGCAGGACGGCGAGGATCCGCCTCAAGCTGAACGCGCTCGTCGACCCGACGATCATCGAGGAGCTCTACGCCGCCTCGGCGGCCGGGGCCGAGATCGACATCCAGGCGCGGTCGATCTGCATGCTCCGTCCCGGCGTCAAGGGCCTCTCCGAGACGATCCGCGTGCGGTCGATCGTCGGCCGGTTCCTCGAGCACAGCCGCGTCTACTGGTTCGACGCGGACGACTCGACCGCCGTGTACCTCGGGAGCGCCGACCTGATGCCGCGCAACCTCGACCGGCGGATCGAGGTGCTGACGCCCGTCGAGAACGTCCGCGCCCGCTCCGAGCTCGCCGCGATCCTCGACAGCGGGTTCGCGGACTCGACGAACAGCTGGGAGCTCGGCGCCGACGGCACCTGGGAGCGCCTCGAGTCGAAGGGCAAGAAGCGGCACACCCACCAGGACGCGATGATGCGCCGCGCGCAGTCCCGCGCCCGCCGCGCCCGCGCGTAGCGTCAGCTCGGCCGCACGAGAGGCTTGTAGGCGATGCGGTGCGGCTCGAGCGCCTCCGGGCCGCGCGTCTCGCGCACCCAGTCG
>DASTKY010000134.1:0-7057 GCA_035715495.1 Gaiella sp.
GTGCTCAACGCCCTGACGCTCCAGGACGTGCTCGAGAAGCTCGGGCACTTCACCCGGGTGATCTCGGCCATAGACGTCAAGGAAGTGGCCGAGCCCTACATCCGCCGGCGGGCGATGCGGCACCTCGAGAAGGGGCGCATCTGCATCTTCGCCGGTGGCACGGGCAACCCGTTCTTCACGACCGACACGGCCGCGGCGCTGCGCGCGCTGGAGATCGGCGCGGGGGCGATCCTGATGGCGAAGACCGGGGTCGCGGGCGTCTACGACGGCGATCCACGGACGGACCCGGGCGCCACGTTCCTGCCCGAGCTGACGCATCTCGAGGCGATCGAGCGCGGGCTCCGGGTGATGGACACGACGGCGCTCTCCCTCTGCATGGACAACGGCGTGCCGATCCACGTCTTCGAGCTGGCGGAAGGGAACATCGTGAAGGCCGCCTCCGGTGAGAGGATCGGCACCATCGTCGCGACTCCGCGCGACGAGTAGACGTCGACGCGAGAGGAGGGTTCGCGCATGGCAGCGATCGAGGACTTCCTGGCCGACTGCGAGCGGCGGATGGACGGGTCGATCGAGCACACCCGGACCGAGTTCAACAGCGTGCGCACGGGCCGGGCTTCGACGGCGCTGCTCGACCGGATCTCGATCGACTACTACGGGGTGCCGACGCCGCTCTCGAACATGGCGACGATCAGCGCGCCCGAGGCGCGGTTGCTGTCCGTGCAGCCGTACGACCCGACCCAGATCAAGGCGATCGAGAAGGCGATCATGGAGTCGGACCTCGGGCTGACGCCGTCGAACGACGGCAAGCTCATCCGCCTGCCGATCCCGGCGCTGACCGAGGAGCGCCGCAAGGAGCTCGTCAAGGTCGTCCGGCGCTCCGCCGAGGACGGCAAGGTCGCCGTGCGGAACGTTCGCCGCGACGTCATGCGCCACCTCGAGGAGCTCGTCCGGAACGGCGACGTCGGCGACGACGAGGAGCGCCGTGCCGAGGCCCAGGTGCAGAAGCTGACCGACGATCACACGAAGCGGATCGACGAGCTGCTGAAGCACAAGGAAGCCGAAATCATGGAAGTGTGAGCCTCTGACGAGGCTCGAGCGTCCGGGAGAGGCGGCGGCGATCAGCGATCCGAGGAGCGCGCGGGCGGGCGTCCCGAGGACGGTCGCCGTCGTGATGGACGGCAACGGCCGCTGGGCCGAGCGGGAGGGGGTCTCGGTCGCCGAGGGCCACCGTGCGGGCACGCGGGCGCTGCGGCGCACGGTCGAGGCCGCGATCGACATCGGGATCGAGACGCTCGTCGTCTATGCGTTCTCGACCGAGAACTGGGCGCGCCCCGCGGACGAGGTCGCGGACCTGCTCGTGCTCCTCGCCGAGACGGTCGACACCGAGCTGCCCGACCTCGCGAAGCAGGGCGTGCGCTCCCGCTTCCTCGGGCGCCGCGACCGCGTGGACGAGGCGATCCGCGCCAAGATGCGCGAGCTCGAGGAGTCGACGGCGCACCTCGACACGCTCCACCTCTGGATCGCGTTCGACTACGGCGGCCGGGAGGAGCTCGTGGAGGCCGCGAGGCGCCTCGTCGCGGACGGCGTCGGCCCCGACGGGATCGACGACGAGGCGATCTCGGCGCGGCTCTACGCGCCCGAGCTCGCCGACCTCGACCTGCTCGTGCGCACCTCCGGCGAGCTCCGCCTCTCGAACTTCATGCTCTGGGAGGCCGCGTACGCGGAGCTCGTCTTCGCGGAGACGCTCTGGCCGGACTTCGGGGAGGCGCAGCTGCGGGAGGCGGTCGACGCGTACGCGGCGCGCGAGCGCCGCTTCGGCGGACGGAACGGCGCGTGAGCCCCTTCCTCTCGCGGATCCTCGTCGCGGCGGTGCTGCTGCCGGTCGTCCTCGGGCTCGTCTGGGCCGGGGGCTGGTGGCTCTTCGGCCTGGCGCTCGTCGGCGGGCTCCTGGCCCTCCACGAGCTGTACGTGATGTCGCGCGCGCTCCGGCCGATCGTCCTCGGCGGCTACGCCGGGCTCGTGCTCGCGCTCCTCGGCGCCCAGCTCGGCGACGCGGAATGGGTGCTCCTCGGGATCCTCGCGACGCTGCCGGCGGCGCTGCTCGCGTTCTTCGTCTCGAGCGCGCGGCAGAACGCGGTCTCCGGGTTCGCGATGACGCTCCTCGGCGTGACCTGGGTGGGAGGGGGGCTTGCGCTACTGCTCCTCCTCCGCGACATCCCGGACGACGGCCGGCTGCTCGTCTTCACCGTCCTCCTGACCGTCTTCGCGGACGACACGCTCGCCTACTTCGTCGGCCGCGCGATCGGCCGCCACCGGCTCGCGCCGGCGATCTCGCCCGGCAAGTCGTGGGAGGGCTTCGTCGCGGGGACGATCGCCGCCGTCTGCGTCCCGTTCTTCGCGCTCTACGAGCAGGACGTCCTCACGACCGGCGAGTCACTCGTGCTGGGGCTCGTCGTCGGCCTCGCCGCCACTCTCGGCGACCTCTTCGAGTCGGCCGTGAAACGGGATCTCGGCGTGAAGGACTCCGGCCGGCTGCTGGCGGGCCACGGCGGCGTCCTCGACCGCGTCGACTCGCTCCTCTGGGCCGGCCCGGCCGCCTACGTGACGCTGCTCGCGCTCACATAGTCCGCGCAGACGGCAACACGTTCTGAACAGCGTGCTCAGGCATGCTCTACGGCGTGAGACGCGTTGCCCTGCTCGGCGCGACCGGCTCGATCGGGCAGCAAGCGGTCGAGGTCGTCGAGCGCCATCCCGAGCTCGAGCTCTGCGCGCTGCAGTCCGGCAGCGCGCCCCTCGACGCGCTCGCCGCGTCGCACGGCGTCGAGCACGTCCAGGTGGGCGGCGATCCCGTCCCGCTCCTCGAGCGCAGCGCGCCCGACGTGGTGCTGAACGCCGTCGTGGGCTTCGCGGGGATCCGCGCGACTCTCTGGGCGCTCGAGCAGGGGGTGACGCTCGCGCTCGCGAACAAGGAGAGCCTGGTGGCGGCCGGCGAGCTTGCGATCCGGGCACGGGAGCGGGGCAGGGGCCGGCTGCTGCCCGTGGACAGCGAGCACTCGGCGCTCTTCCAGTGCCTCGAGGGCCGCGAGCCGGACTCGGTCGCGGGGCTCGTGCTGACCGCGTCCGGGGGGCCGTTTCGCGGTCGCACGCGCGCGGAGCTCGAAGGGGTGACCGTCGACGAGGCGCTCTCGCACCCGACCTGGCAGATGGGGCCGAAGATCACGATCGACTCCGCGACCCTTGCGAACAAGGGCCTCGAGCTGATCGAGGCGCACTGGCTCTTCGGCGTCCCGTACGACAAGATCGAGGTGGTCGTGCAGCCGACGTCGATCGTCCACTCGCTCGTCCGGTTCCGCGACGGCGCGCTGCTCGCGCACGTGGGCGTGCCCGACATGCGCGTCCCAATCTCCTTCGCGCTGACGTACCCCGAGCGGGCCGCGACCGAGGCCTCGCAGCTGCCGCTCGAAGGGCTCGAGCTCGCGTTCGAGGCGGTCGACGACGACGCCTTCCCGATGCTGGCACTCGCCCGCGAGGCAGGCGAGCGCGGCGGCACGGCACCCTGCGCCTTCAACGCCGCCAACGAGGTCGCGGTCGCCGGGTTCGTGGACGGCAGGCTCGGGTTCGCCGAGATCCCGTCCGTGGTCGAGGAGACTCTCGCGCGCGTCGACGGCGCTCCCGCCCGCGATCTCGACGATCTCCTCGCCGCCGACCGCGAGGCGCGCGAGCTCGCCGCGAGGGGGCTCCAGCCGGCATGACGATCCTGCTCTCGATCGTCGGGCTCGGGGTGATCATCCTCATCCACGAGCTCGGCCACTTCCTCGTCTCGCTCGGCCTCGGGATGCGCCCGCGGCGCTTCTACATCGGGTTCCCGCCCGCCGTCTGGAAGACGAACCGGAACGGGATCGAGTACGGCATCGGCGCGATCCCCCTCGGAGGGTTCGTGAAGATCCCCGGGATGCACCGGCCCGCGCCGGTCGACGTCGACATGGGGATCGGCCGGGTGGCCGCCGACGTGCCCGCACTCGCGTCGCCGACGCAGCGCCTGCGGGGCGCCCTCGCCGCCGGCGACCACGACAGCGCCCGCGACTCCGTGCAGGTCCTCCGCGGGCTCGTCGCCGAGGAGCCGCTCGAGCAGCGCGCCGAGGCGGCCGCGACGAAGAGCCTCGACGACCTCGACGACGCGCTCGGCCCCAACGCCTACTGGCGCGCCGCCACCTGGAAGCGCGTCGCGGCGATCGCGGCAGGCCCCGCCGCCAACGTCGTCCTCGCGATCGTGATCTTCACGATCCTCTTCATGACGTCGGCCGGGAAGGCGACGACGACCGTCGACCAGGTCTCCGGCAACTCCCCGGCCGCCGCGGCCGGCCTCCGCGCGGGCGACCGCCTCCAGAGCATCAACGGCACGCCGATCACGGCCGGCGAGATCTCCTCGGTGATCTCCGGCTCCGAGGGCAAGCCGCTCACCGTCGTCGTCGTCCGCGACGGACAGCGGGTCTCGCTGCCGCCGACGCGGCCGCGGGTGCTCGACGGCTCCTACCGGCTCGGCTTCGTCCTCGCGGGCGAGGGGCTGTCGTTCGGATCGGCGACGCGCGAGTCCGTCGTGCTGACCGGGCAGGTGACGCGGGAGATCGGCAAGTCCCTGGGGCGGCTCGTCCAGGGCGAGGGGAGCGAGGACGTCTCGAGCCCCGTGGGGATCGTCCGCGGCTCGTCCGACGCGGCGAAGGAGGGCGCGCAGAGCTTCTTCTTCGTGCTCGGCCTGATCTCGCTCTCGGTCGCGCTGCTCAACCTCCTTCCGTTCCTGCCCCTCGACGGCGGCCACATCGTGTTCGCGATCGCCGAGGGGATCCGGGGACGGGCCGTGCGGCGGGAGATCTACGAGCGCGTCTCGGTGTTCGGGATCGCGCTCGTCGTGCTGCTCTTCTTCGCCGGGCTGACGAACGACATCAACCGGCTGACCTAGCGGCCTCCTCGAACGCGCTCGGCAGCGCCAGCGCGCGTCGGAGCCGGTCCACGTACTCGGCACGCGAGACCTCGACGGCGCCGAGCGTCGCGAGGTGGGGGGTCAGCCACTGGACGTCCAGGAGGCGCTCGTTCGGGGACGACGCGGTTCGGAGGAGCTCGACGAGACCCAGGAACGCGGCCTTCGACGCGTCGGTGCGCGCGTGGAACATCGACTCAGCCGCGAAGAGGCCGCCGATCGCGACGCCGTAGAGCCCGCCGGCGAGCCCCTCGTCGTCCCACGCCTCGACCGAGTGCGCCCAGCCGAGGTCGTGCAGCCGACCGTACGCGACCACGATCGTGTCGTCGATCCAGCTCGCCGGGTCGCCGGGGCGGGCGCAGCCGAGGACGACGTCGCGGAAGGCCGTGTCGACCCGGAGCTCGTAGCGCCGCGCGGCGCGGCGGAGCGACCGCGACGGCCTCGTCTCGGCCCGCGGCACGATCGCCCGCCGCAGCGGCGAGAACCAGCCGATCGTCTCGCCGTACGGCATGGGGAAGAGCCCGAGGCGATAGGCGGCGAGCAGCGTCCCGGGCTCCAGGTCGGCGCCCGCCGCCCAGAGGTCGCCCGGATGGTCGTCCGGCGGCGGCTCGAGACGCCACGGCGTCGGCGCGGGCTCCCGGGGCACGGTCGCATCCTGCCGCCCCGGGTACCCTGACGCCGGAATGGCCAGCGAACGCCAGATCTCGGTCGGCGGCGTCCTGATCGGCGGCGGCGCGCCCGTCGTCGTGCAGTCGATGACGCTGACGAAGACGCACGACGTCGAGGCGACGACCGCGCAGATCGCCGCGCTCGCCTCCGCCGGCTGCGAGCTCGTGCGCGTCGCCGTGCCAAAGCTCGAGGACGCGAACGCCCTCCCGCTGATCGTCCGGCTCTCGCCGGTGCCCGTGATCGCGGACATCCACTTCAACGCGTCCCTCGCGCTGCGCGCGATCGACGCGGGCGTGCAGGCGGTCCGGATCAACCCGGGCAACATCGGCGGGCCGGACAAGACCGAGCAGGTCGTGAAGGCGGCGAAGCGCGCGGGGATCGCGATGCGCATCGGGGCGAACGCGGGCTCGCTGCCGAAGCACCTCGAGGACCTCGCGCGCCGGGACACGGCCGAGGCGCTCGTCGTCGAGGCGCTCGAGCAGGTCGAGATCCTCGAGCGGCTCGACTACCGCGACTTCAAGATCTCCGTCAAGGCGTCGCACGTGCCGACGATGATCCGCGCCTACCGGATGCTCTCCGAGAAGGTGCCGTACCCGCTCCACCTCGGCGTGACCGAGGCGGGCACCCCGTTCAGCGGCTCGATCAAGAGCGCGGTCGGCATGGGCGCCCTCCTGATGGACGGGATCGGGGACACGCTGCGCGTCTCGCTGACCGCCGATCCCGTCAAGGAGGTCGAGGTCGCGTGGGAGATCCTCAAGGCGCTCGGGCTCCGGGAGCGTGGGCCGGTGATGATCGCCTGCCCGTCCTGTGGCCGGGACAACGTCGGCGTCGAGAACCTCGCCGTCGTCGTCGAGGAGCGCCTCCGCGACTATCCGCAGGCGTTCGAGGTCGCGGTCATGGGCTGCGCCGTGAACGGGCCGGGGGAGGCGGGCGACGCGGACTTCGGGATCGCGGGCGGCCGTGACGTCGGGTTCGTGTACGCCCACGGCCGCGTGCTCAAGAAGGTCGCGTCCGAGACGCTGATCGACGAGCTCTTCCGGGAGATCGACCAGTGGATCGAGGCCGGGATGCCGCGCCCGAAGCGGCTCAAGTTGGCGAAGCCGGCGGCGCTCGCGATGGCCGAGGCGAGCCTGATCCCGCTCGGGCAGGAGCCCGTCCCGTCCGCCGTCGACTGAGCGCGCGTCAAGTCGCCCGCCGCGCCCGCCGATAGGTTCTCGACGTGTCCCGCCTGCTGTCCCTCGCCGCCGTCCTGCTCGCGATCGCCGCGCTCGCCTCCGGCTGCGCGGGCGCGGAGGAGACCGGCGCGACCGTCCCGGAGTCGGCCTCCCTGGCGCCGGCCGACGCGGTCGCGTTCGCGTCGATCACGACGGACGCCGACTCCGACCAGTGGAAGCAGGCCGACGCGGTGCTCTC
>DASTKY010000135.1:0-3302 GCA_035715495.1 Gaiella sp.
GGCTGCTCGCGGGCGAGCCGCTCGTGCCCCGCGGCTAGCGGACGACCGCGATCGCCTCGATCTCGAGCTCGAGCTCGGGGAGCGCGAGGGCGGTGACCTCCACGATCGTGTCCGCCGGGTACGGCGGCGTGAACCACGTCCCGCGCAGCTCGACGATCTTCGGGAAGTTCCCCATGTCGGTGAGGAAAATCGTGACCTTGACCACGCGGTCGAGGCCGGACCCGCCGGCCTCGAGCACGCGCTGGAGGTTCCGGAAGACCTGCTCGGCCTGCGCGTCGAAGTCGCCGGCGCCCACGATCGCGCCGTGCTCGTCGATCGCGGCCTGCCCCGAGACGAGCAGGAGGTCGCCGACGCGGAACCCCTGGGAAAGCCGGAAGGGCTCGTAGGGATCGGGATCGACCCGGATCGGAGCGACGTCGGTCACGGGGCGACTCTACGCCGATCGAGCTTGTGTTACTTCAACACAAGCGGGATGTAGGGTCGCCGGATGGGCACGGCGATCGACCGCGAGCGCAGCGCCGAGCGGATCGGCCGCGAGCTCGAGACGCTCTCCGGCCCCGACTTCACGACGACGAGCGAGGCGATCCGGCGGTACGCGTACACGCCCGAGTACCGGCGGACGCTCGACCACTTCGGCGCCGCGCTGCACGAGCTCGGCTTCACGGTCGACGAGGACCCGGTCGGCACCCTCGTCGCACGCAACCGGCCGCCGGGCGAGCCCGTCTTCGGGGTCGGCTCGCACTGCGACTCCAACCGGAACGGCGGGAAGTACGACGGGACGATGGGCGTCGTCACGGCGCTCGAGGTGTGCCGCCTCAACGACGAGCACGGGCTCGGCCTGCCGCTGCAGCTCGTCTCGTTCCTCGAGGAGGAGGGCTCCGGCTTCGGCCAGATGCTCCTCGGGAGCCGGATCATGCTCCAGCGCGTCACCGAGGAGGACCTCCGCGAGCGCTTCCTCGCGGTCGACGACGGGCGGAGCTTCTGGGAGCACGCCGAGGGGGCCGGGTACGAGCCGTCGCGCTGGCGGGAGTCGATCCACGTCCTCGACGGGCTCACCGGCTGGATCGAGATGCACATCGAGCAGGCCCGGGTGCTCCAGGACACGGGCAAGCGCCTCGGGGTCGTCAACGCGATCGCGGGCTACGTCCACGCCGACGTCTTCGTCACCGGGCGGGGCGACCACGCGGGCGCCACGCCGATGGACCTCCGCCTCGACCCGACGACCGTCCTCGCCGAGACCGTCCTCGAGCTCGAGCGGCTCGCGACCGAAGCCGGCGGCGGCACGGTCGGCACCGTGGGGGAGATCGAGCTCGACCCCAGCCTCATCAACGCAGTCGCCGCAGAGGCCCGCTTCTCGCTCGACGTGCGCGGCCCGCAGGACGCGCTCTTCCAGGGCGTCGCGCGGGACACGGCCGCCTACGCCGAGCGGGCCGCGGAGCGACGGGGCATGAGCGCCCGCACCGTGCAGCGCCAGACGCTCCCGGCGACGCCGCTCGACGCGGGCGTGGTCGGCGCGCTGGAGGCCGCCGCGGCGGCGTCGGGCGAGCCGTGGACGACCATGCACTCCGGTGCCGCGCACGACACGATGTGCGTCGCCGAGCGGGTCCCGAGCGCGATGGTCTTCGTCCCCTGCAAGGACGGGATCAGCCACCACCCCGCGGAGGAGGCCGACCCGGCCGACGCCGCGCTCGCGGCCGAGATCATCCTGAACGCGATCGCGGCCTTGCGGTAGCGACGGCGCATGGACGCCGTCCTGCTCGGCCTGCTCGCGGGTGCGCTCTTCGGCGCGATGATCGTCGCCGTGCGCGCGGGGCTGCTGCGGGGCGGCGACCCGACGCGCGGCGGCGTCGTCATCACGTCGCTGGCCTGCCTCGTCGCGACGCTCCTCGCGGTGCCGTCGATCGCGTCGGACGGCGTCGACCCCGGCGAGCTGTGGCCGTTCGCGGTCGTCGGGTTCGTGGTCCCGGGCCTCTCGCAGATCGCGTTCATCTTCGCGGTGCGCTGGGCCGGCCCGTCCCGCGCCGCGATCCTCGTCGGCACGGCGCCGCTCGGCTCGGTGCTGCTCGCGATGGCGCTCCTCGACGAGCCGCTGCGCCCGATCCTGCTCGTCGGGACGGCGTTGATCGTGGCGGGCGGCGCCGCGCTCGCGCTCGACCCCGGCCGGCCGACGGGGTTCCGGATGCTGGGCGTCGTGCTGGCGCTCACGTGCGCGGCGCTCTTCGCGGGCCGCGACAACGCGGTCCGCTGGATCGCGCGGGACGACACCGCGCCGCCGCTCCAGGCGACGGCCGTGACCCTCCTCGCGGCGGCGGTTGCGACGACCCTGTGGGTGCTCCTCTCCGGCCGGGCGACGGGGCCTGGCTGGGACCGGACGTTCCGCGCGTTCCTCCCGGCGGGCCTCCTGCTCGCGCTCGCGTACGGCGCGCTCGTGACGGGCTTCGACCGCGGCGAGGTCGGGATCGTCGCGCCGCTCAACGCCACGCAGTCGCTCTGGGGCGTCGCCTTCGCGGCGCTGCTCTACGGGCGGGCCGAGGCGATCGGGCGGCGGACGGTGCTGGCGAGCGTGCTCATCGTCGTCGGCGGCGCCCTCATCGGGGCGTTCCGCTGAGCTCCGCGGCCGGCACGGACTCCACATAGGCGATCGCCTCGTCGACCGAGACGACGTCCGCGTACTTCGCCTGGATGTCGAACAGGTTCGCATCGTGCGGCGCCTGCGCGCGGTCGCCGACGCACTCCCGCGGCACGAGCGTCGGCCAGCCGTACTGCAGCAGGTCGACCGCCGTCGCGCGGACGCAGCCGCTCGTGGTCGCGCCGCAGAGGATCACGGTGTCGACGCCCTGCGTCAGGAGCACCGACGCGAGGTTCGTCCCGAAGAAGCCGGACGCGCCCTTCTTCACGATCACGGTCTCGTCGTCCCGCCGGCCGAGCCGCTCGTCGATCTCCACCCAGCGGCCGCCCATCTGCAGGTCGCCGAGCGTCGGCACCTTCTGCAGCCAGAGGCCGCCGTCCTTGAGGCTCGCGTCGAAGCCGATCGTGGTGAAGACGGCCGGGAGGCCGCGCGCCCGGGCGGCGTCGAGCAGCCGCCGGGTCGCCTCGACCTGCGGCGTCAGGTCCGACCCGAGCGAGCAGCCCGGGTCGGTGAAGCCGCAGGAGAAGTCGATCACGAGCACGCAGGGGCGGGAGCCGAGCGTGACGCTCGCCCCGAGCCCCGCGCGCGCGTAGACCTCCTTCGCCGCCTCGTCGCTCACGTGAGCTCCTCGCCGAAGCGCGCGCGCTTGACGAACTGCCCGGCGCCGGGCTCG
>DASTKY010000136.1:0-4966 GCA_035715495.1 Gaiella sp.
GGTACGGCGCCGGCGTCCCCGTCTTCCTTCGCGCGATCGCGGGGCACCGAGACTCGAGCCTCACGACCTGTCCGGGCGAGCGGCTCTACGGGCAGATCCCCGCGCTCGCGAAGCGCGTCGCGGCGCTCGGGCTGCCGAAGATCTACGCGCCGGCCGCGACCGCGGACGAGACGGGCGGCACGCGGCTCACGGCGCGGCTCTCGTCGGCGCTGCCCTGGTCGGCCGTCGTCGTCGACGGCGCAGGCGTCGAGCTGGCGCGCACGTCGGGGACGGGGACGCGGGTCGACTGGACGTGGCTGCCCCAGGGGCCGGTCACGGCGGGCACGCGCTGGCGGATCGAGACCCCGGGCGCGACCGCCGCCGAAGGCGCCTTCGCGGCGACCGCGCAGGGCGCGCTCCAGCTGACCGGCGCGACCGCGTCACCCGCCGCCATCTCGCCGAACGGCGACGGCCAGGCGGACTCGACGACCGTCTCCTACACGCTCACCGTCAACGCGAACGTCACGGTCGGCGTCGTCGACGCGGCCGGCACGACGGTGGCCGAGCTCGAGCCGCGCACGTGGCGTCGCGCGGGCGCCCGCACGGTCGTCTTCGACGGTGCCGGTCTGCCCGACGGCACGTATGCCGTGCGCGTGGTCGCCGCTGCAACCGCGGGCCGCACGGCGACCGTCGACGTGCCCGTGACGGTGACGCGCCTGCTCGGCCGGATCGCCCTCTCGGCGCCCGCGCTGACGCCGAACGGGGACGGCCGGGACGACGTGCTCTCGCTCGCGGTGCCGCTCGCGGCGCCGTCGACCGTCACCGTCCGGATCCTCAAGGACGGCCGCTGGGTGGCGACCCCGCTCACGGGCGCGTACGAGGCGGGAGAGCTCGTCGCCACCTGGGACGGCTCGAAGCGGCACGGGAAGGCGCTCGACGGCGCGTACGTGGCCGCGGTGGAGGCGACGACCGCCGACGGCGTCACCTCCGCGCGCGTCGAGCTGCCGTTCCTCGTCGACGCGCGGCCGCCGTCGGTGCGGATCGTCTCGGCCGCACCGCCGCGCCTTCGCGTGAGCGAGGCCGCGACGCTCCGGATCCGCGCCAACGGCGCGCTCCGGGTGCTGCGGGTCGCCGCCGCGGGCACCGTCCGCATCCCGCGCATCCAGCGGCTCCGGACGCTCGTCGTGACCGCGCGCGACGCCGCGGGGAACGAGTCCACGCTCAGGCGCTGAGCCTAGGGCGGCAGACCGCGGCGTTAGACTCGTCGGGTGACGCCCACCCCGCCGTTCGGGCGCGACGAGATCGCGTCGATCCTGCCCCACCGCGAGCCGTTCCTCCTGCTCGACTCGGTCTCCGAGCTCGTCCCCGGCGAGCGCGTCTCCGCCGAGTACCGCGTGCCAGAGGACGGCTGGTGGTTCGCCGGCCACTTCCCCGACCGGCCCGTCATGCCCGGCGTCCTGATCGTCGAGGCGATGGCGCAGACCGGCGCGGTCGCCGTCCTCGTCGAGGAGCAGAACCGCGGCAAGATCGCGTTCTTCGCGGGGATCGACGACTGCCGCTTCAAGCGGATCGTCGAGCCGGGCGACACGCTGACCCTGCGGTGCGAGATCGACCAGGTGCGCGGCCCGATCGGGCGAGGCAAGGCGACGGCCCACGTCGGCGACGAGCTGGCGGCCCGCGGCACCCTCACGTTCGCCGTGGAGCGCTAGGCGATGATCGGCTCGGCGAACGGCGCGCGGATCGGGATCACCGGGCTCGGGGTCAACGCGCCGGCCCGGGTCGTCACGAACGACGACCTCGCGCAGTACGTCGACACCTCCGACGAGTGGATCGTCGAGCGGACGGGGATCCACGAGCGCCGGATGGCGACGGAGGACGAGGCGCTGACCGACATCGCGCTCCCGGCCGCCCGCGAGGCCCTCGCCGACGCCGGCGCCGAGGCGGAGGAGATCGACCTCCTGATCTGCGCCACGGTGACGCCGGACATGATGTTCCCGACCTCGTCCGCGCTGATGGCGGACGCGCTCCACGCGCCGCAGGCCGCGGCCTACGACCTCCTCGCGGGCTGCACCGGCTTCATGTACGCGGTCGCGCAGGCCTACGGCATGCTCGCCTCGGGCCTCTCCCGGAAGGCGCTCGTGATCGGCGGCGACGTCCTCTCGAGCATCCTCGACTGGGACGACCGCTCGACGCTCGTGCTCTTCGGCGACGGGGCGGGCGCGGTCGTGATGGAGCCCGTGGCGCACGGGGGGTTCCTCGGGTTCGAGCTCGGCGCCGACGGGGGCGGCGGCGAGCACCTCCAGCTCCCCGGGAGCGGCTCGCGGCGGTTCGAGCATCCGGAGCAGATGCTCAAGATGAACGGCCGGGAGGTCTTCAAGTTCGCGACGCGCGTCCTCGTCTCGTCGGCGGAGGCCGTGCTCTCCGAGTGTGGGAGGACGATCGACGAGGTAGACGTATACGTCCCGCACCAAGCGAACAAGCGGATCATCGACCACGCGGTCGGTAAGCTCGGCGTCCCTCCAGAACGAACGGTGGTGAACGTGGACAGGTACGGCAATACCTCATCGGGCTCGATTCCTCTTGCCCTCGCGGACGCGCGGGCCGATGGGCGGCTGCACGACGGCGCGCTCGTCCTCATGACGGGGATGGGTGCCGGGCTGACCTGGGGCTCGGCCCTCCTCGAATGGACCGGGAGCCGGTCGTGAGCAAGGTCGCGTTCTGCTTCCCCGGCCAGGGCTCGCTCGAAGTGGGGATGGGCCGGGAGATCGCCGAGGCCGTGCCCGAGGCGATGGAGGTCTACCGGATCGGCTCCGAGGCGACGGGGATGGATCTCGCGCACCTGTGCTTCGAAGGCCCGCTGGAGGAGCTCGTCGAGACCGAGGTGCAGCAGCCGACGCTCGTGGCGACGAGCCTCGCGATCCTCGCCGCCGTCCAGAAGGAGGGCATCGAGCCCGACGTCGTCGTGGGGCACTCGGTCGGCGAGTTCGCCGCGCTCGCCTCGGTCGGCGCGCTCGGCACCCGCGACGCGATCGCGCTCGTGCGCGAGCGCGGGCTCGCGATGGCCGAGGCCGCGCGGCAGCGGCCCGGCGCCATGGCCGCGATCCTCGGCCTCGAGGACGACCTCGTCGAGACGCTCTGCCGGCGGATCTTCGGCGTGTGGCCGGCGAACTACAACTGCCCGGGCCAGATCGTGATCTCGGGGGAGAACGAGGCGGTCGAGGAGTGCTGCGCCGAGGCCGAGAGCCTCGGCGCTCGACGAGCGATCCGGCTGAAGGTCTCCGGCGCCTTCCACAGCCCGCTCGTCGGGCGCGCCGCCGACCGTCTGCGGCCCGCGATCGAGCGAATCCCGTTCGCCGACCCGGTGAAGCCGTTCATGTCGACGGTGACGGCGAAGATCGAGCCCGCGCAGCGCCTCGCGACCCTGCTCGTCAACCAGCTCACCGCCCCCGTCCGCTTCACGCAGGCCGCGGGCGAGCTCGTGCACAACGGCGTCACGACGTTCGTCGAGATCGGGCCGGGCAACGTCCTCTCGGGCCTCGTCAAGCGAATCGACCGCAGCGTCCGGACGATCTCGGTCAACGACCTCGCGAGCCTGGAGAAGGCCAAAGAGGCGCTCGCGTCCTCGTGACGGCGTTCGCGTCGCTCGAGGGAAAGCTCGCGCTCGTCACCGGCGGCTCCCGCGGGATCGGGCGTGCGATCGCGCTCGAGCTCGGCCGCGCGGGCGCGACGGTCGTCGTCGGCTACCGGACGGGCGCGGAGGAGGCGGAGGCCGTCGCCGCGGAGATCGGCGGGCGCACCGTCCAGGCCGACGTCTCGGACGCCGAGTCGGCGAAGGCGCTCGTCGAGGCGGCCGGCGACGTCGACGTCCTCGTCAACAACGCAGGCCTGACGCGCGACGGCGTCCTCGCCCGGATGAGCGACGACGACTGGCGCACCGTGATCGACACGAACCTCTCGTCGGTCTTCTTCACCTGCCGCGCGGCCGCGCGCACGATGATGCGCCGCCGCTCCGGCGCGATCGTCAACGTCTCGTCGATCGTCGGCGTCCACGGCAACTGGGGCCAGACGAACTACGCCGCCTCCAAGGCCGGGATCATCGGGTTCACGAAGTCGCTCGCGAAGGAGCTCGGCAGCCGCAACGTGCGCGCCAACGTCGTCGCGCCCGGCTACGTGAAGACGCAGCTGACCGACGTCCTCCCCGAGGGCGCGACGCAGACGATGCTCGACGCGACGCCGCTCGGCCGGCTCGGCGACCCCGAGGACGTCGCGGGCGCCGTGCGGTTCCTCTGCTCCGACGACGCCGGATTCGTGACGGGGGCCGTGCTCCTCGTCGACGGCGGCCTCGGTATGTAACTTGCCGCGGTGAGCGAGATGGTCATGGGGAACGGCAGGAAGCGGGTCGTCGTGACGGGGCTCGGCATGGTGAGCCCGCTCGGCAACACCGTGGACGACACGTGGACCGCGCTCGTCGCCGGCGAGTCCGGCGCCGGCCCGATCACGCAGTTCGACACGACCGACTTCCCCGCCGACTTCGCGTGCGAGGTGAAGGACCTCGACGTGACGGACTACGTCGACTTCAAGGCGTCGCGCCGGATGGACCGGTTCACGCACCTCGCCCTGGCGGCCGCGCGTCAGGCGGAGACGGACTCGGGGATCACGATCGCCGACGCGCCGGAGCGCGTCGGCGCGGCGGTCGCGACCGGGATCGGCGGCCTCAAGTCGTTCGAGTCGTGCATCCAGCAGCTCGACGCGCGCGGACCCGACCGGGTCAACCCGTTCTCGATCGTCCAGATCATCCCGAACCTCGCCGCCGGGTGGGTCTCGATGGAGCTCGGGACGAAGGGGCCGCTGCTCTCCGAGTGCACGGCGTGTGCCGCGTCGAACATGGCGATCGGCGACGGTCTCGACGCGATCCGGCTCGGCCGCGCGGACGTGATGATCTGCGGCGGTACCGAGGCGCCGGTCTCGCGTGTCGGGATCGCCGGGT
>DASTKY010000137.1:0-2429 GCA_035715495.1 Gaiella sp.
CGAGAAGGCGGCGAGCTCGAGCTCGCCGAGGTTCGGGGCCGACGCGGTCTCGCTGATGGTGCTCATCACTCCTCCTTGGATCTCTCTCGTTATAAGATATGTCTTATTTTGAGATTTGTACAATAGAGTCGTGGACGACGCTCGTCAAGACCCTCGCGCGAACCAGAAGGCGCGCACGCGCGCAGCCATCGTCGAGGCGGCCCAGCGGCTCCGGGACGAGACCGCGGAGACGCCCACCGTGGCGGACGCCGCGCGGCTCGCGGGGGTCTCCCGCGCGACCGCCTACCGCTACTTCCCCACGCGAGAGTCCCTGGAGGTCGAGGTCGCCGACATCACGCCGAGCGTCGTCGCCACCGAGGCCGCGCTCGCCGGCCTCTCGACGGACGACGTCGAGGCCCGCCTGCTCGCGCTGCTCGATGCGTTCAACCCCGTGATCCTCGCCGAGGAGGAGCACTACCGGCGGGCGCTCTGGGTCTACCAGGACACCTGGCTGCGCGGCCGGCGGGCGGGTGAAGACGCCCCGGCCGTCCGCGAGGGCCGCCGCATGCGCTGGCTCGACACGGTCCTCGCCCCGCTGGACGACCTCCCGGCCGAGCGGAGGGAGCGCCTGCGGGCGGGCCTCGCGCTGACGCTCGGGGCCGACTCCGTCGTCGTCATGAAGGACGCGTGCGGCCTCGACGACGACGAGGCGCTCGAGGTCCTCCGCTGGGCGGCGACCGCAATCCTGCGCGCCGGGCTCGCCGATCCCGACGGGCCGGACGGCGCGAGCGGTTGAGCCGCGGCGCGACGGCGCGCGTCAGTGCTCGGCGGCCTCGGCGTCGGCCTTCGTCCGGTGCACGGTGCCGTCCGGGTGCTCCGGTGGCGAGTAGAGCGAGTAGAGCTTCAGCTCGCCGTCGCCGGTGTTGACGAGGTCGTGCCAGACGCCTGCGGGGACGATGATCGCCCAGTCGTCGCCGACGTCGTGGGTCTCGTCGACCGCGTCCTCGCTGGCTCCGAGCTCGACGCGGCCCGAGCCGCGCTCGATGCGGAGGAACTGGTCGATGCCCTCGTGCACCTCGCGTCCGATCGACTCGCCCGGGGCGAGGCTCATCACGGTGAGCTGCGTGTGCTCGCCCGTGAAGACGACGGTGCGGAACGTCGCGTTGGCGACCGTCACCTGCTCGATGTCGCCGACCCAGCCCAGCATGTCTCTCCTCTCGCTCGCGGACAGACGCTGGCGTACCCGCGCCGTCGCCCGGCCGAACGCGCGGGGACGGACGACCGCGCGCCGTGCGTAACGTGACCGCGATGCCCTCCCCGAGCAGGATCACGCGGACGTACTACGGGCTGCTGCTCGGGAACACGCTCGCCGCGTCGCTGATCTGGGGGATCAACACGATCTTCCTGCTCGACGCGGGGCTCTCGAACCTCGAGGCCTTCGCGGCGAACGCCTTCTTCACGGCGGGGATGGTGCTCTTCGAGGTGCCGACCGGGATCGTGGCCGACACCGTCGGCCGCCGGGTCTCGTACCTCCTCGGCACGGTCACCCTCTCCGTCTCGACCCTCCTCTACGTCCTGCTGTGGGAGGTCGAGGCGCCGTTCTGGCAGTGGGCGGTCGTCTCGATGCTCATCGGGCTCGGCTTCACGTTCTTCTCCGGGGCCGTCGAGGCCTGGCTCGTCGACGCCCTCGCGGCCACCGGCTTCACGGGTGACCTCGACCGCGTCTTCGCGCGCGGGCAGGTCGTCATGGGGGCCGCGATGCTCGCCGGCTCCGTGGCGGGCGGCTTCATCGCCGAGCAGTTCGGCCTGGGCGTGCCGTTCGTCCTCCGGGCCCTCGTCCTGCTCGTCACGTTCGTCGGCGCCTACGCCCTGATGCACGACCTCGGCTTCCATCCGGAGCGGGGCCAGGGGCTCCTCACCGAGATGGGCCACGTCGTCGGCGACTCCGTCGAGTACGGCTGGCGCGTGCCCGCCGTGAAGTGGCTGATGGTCGAGGCGCTCTTCACCGGCGGCGTCGGGATCTACGTCTTCTACGCCCTCCAGCCGTACGTCCTCGAGCTCTGGGGCGACCCTGACGCGTACCAGATCGCCGGCATCGTGGCCGCGATCGTCGCGGGAGCGCAGATCCTCGGCGGCCTGGTCGCGCCGTGGGTCCGCGACCGCTTCCGGCGCCGCACCACCGCGCTGATCCTGATCGCCGCGCTCAACGTCGTGACGCTCGCGCTGATCGGGCTCGTCGACACGTTCTGGTCGGTGACCGCCCTGATCGTCGTCTGGGGGCTGCTGTTCGCGGCCTCGACGCCGATCCGGCAGGCGTACCTGAACGGGCTGATCCCCTCGCGCCAGCGCGCGACGATCCTGTCGTTCAACTCGCTGATGAGCTCGGGCGGCGGGGTGTGGACGCAGCCGGCGCTCGGCCGCGCAGCCGACGTCTGGAGCTACGGCACCTC
>DASTKY010000138.1:0-3929 GCA_035715495.1 Gaiella sp.
CGTCGCAGAAGAGTCGCGCCCGCGCGAGCTCGTCCACGGCCACCTCGGCCTTGCCGGGGCCGTCGGCGCCCATCAGGGAGACGTGCTGCCCCGGCCGCAGCGAGCCGTCGCCGTACAGGACCGCCGAGCCGGGGGTGACCGTGATCACGGCGTCGCAGGCGAGCGCCTCCTCGAGCGATCCGGCGACACGTGCGCCGAGCTCCTGCGCGACCGTCGTCCGCCGCTTCGCGTCGACGTCCCACACGAGCGGCGGTGCGCCGCGCGTCGCGAGCATCCGCGCCGTCTCGGCGCCGTTGACGCCGCAGCCGACGACCGCGACGGACGCCGACTCGCCCGCGAGCGCGTCGAGGGCGATGACGCCGGCCGCGGCGGTGCGGAGCGCGGTCACGGCGGCCGCGTCGAGCAGGGCCTCGAGCGCGCCGGTCTCCGCGTTCGAGAGCAGGACGACGCCCGTCACGGTGGGGAGGCCGCGCGCCGGGTTGCCCGGGAACGACGTCACCCACTTGAGCAGGGCATGACCCCCGCCGAGCGCCGGCATCGCGCGGAAGTCGCCGGCCGGGTAGTTCGTGACGTAAACCTTCGGCGGCATCGACCACTCGCCGCGGTGGTGCGCGACGAAGGCGTCGTGGACGGCGTCGTAGGCCTCGAGGGGCGAGACGGCCGCGAGGACCGCCTCGCGCGAGAGGACGGGCACCATGTGTCTAGTAGAAGCCTTCTCGGCGCGCGTACCGCTCTGCGCGCTCGGCGTCGTACCGCTTCGCGGCGAAGTCGGGGTTCAGGCTGCGATGCACCTCGCCCGAGCTGGGGAGCTCCGAGCGGTCGACGAACGTCTCGGGGTCCCAGAGGCGCGCGCGGAGGAAGGCCTTGGAGCAATGGGTGAAGACCTCGTCGACCTCGATCCGGAGGCCGAGCGTAGGCACCTTGCCCTCGACGGCGCTCGGCGCGAGCAGGTCCTCGTCGGTGACGAGCGCGGCGCGGCCGTTGACCCGCAGCGTGTCGCCCACGCCGGGGACGAGGAAGAGCAGGCCGACGTGCGGATTGCGGACGACGTTCCGGAGCGAGTCGGCCAGCTTGTTCCCCGGCCGGTCGGGGAGGAGCAGCGTGCGGTCGTCGAGGACGCGCACGAAGCCCGGCGGGTCGCCGCGCGGGCTCACGTCGCACGTCCCGTCCGGCGCCGACGTGGCGAGCAGGACGAAGGGGGAGAGGTCGACGAAGCGGCGGGTGAGCTCGTTGAGCCGATCGGCGACCTTGGCGCGGACGAGGGCCGAGGGCTCGCCCAGCAGCGCGCGGAGCTCGGGCTCCTCGCGGATCGCGGCCATCAGAACGCCTTCACCGCGCCGATCAGCTTCACGATCGAGTCCTTCGCGTTGCCGAACAGCATCGTCGTCCGCGTGTCGAGGAAGAGCTCGTTGTCGATCCCGGCGAAGCCCGGCGCCATCGACCGCTTCATCACGACGACGCTCGTCGCCTTGTCGACGTCGAGGATCGGCATCCCGTAGATGGGGCTGGACGGGTCGCTGCGGGCGGCGGGGTTGACGACGTCGTTCGCGCCGATCACGAGCGCGACGTCCGTCTGCGGGAAGTCCGGGTTGATCTCGTCCATCTCCTTGAGCTGGTCGTACGGCACGTTGGCCTCGGCGAGCAGCACGTTCATGTGGCCCGGCATGCGGCCGGCGACGGGATGGATCGCGTAGCTCACGTCGACGCCCTTCGCCTCGAGCAGCTCGGCGAGCTGTCGCACGTCGTGCTGTGCCTGCGCGACGGCGAGGCCGTACCCCGGGACGACCACGACGCGGCGGGCGAACGAGAGCTGCACGGCCACGTCGTCGGGGGTCGTCGCGCGCACCGTGCGCCCGTCGTCGACGCGCGGCCCGCCGGCGCCCGCCTGCACCTGCCCGAACGCGCCGAAGAGCACGTTCGCGACCGAGCGGTTCATCGCCTTCGCCATCATCAGCGTGAGGAGGGTGCCCGAGGCGCCGACGAGCATCCCGGCGACGATCAGCACGGTCGAGTCGAGGACGAACCCGGTCGCGGAGGCCGCGAGGCCGGTGAAGGCGTTCAGGAGCGAGATCACGACGGGCATGTCGGCGCCCCCGATCGGGAGGACGAAGAGCACGCCGAAGAGGAGCGCGAGGCCGATCAGCGCGAGGAGCGCCCACTCGGCGTCGACCCCGGCGATCAGGGCGACGCCGAACCCGACCGCGGCCAGCGCGACGAGGGCGTTGCCGACGTTCTGGGCCGGGAAGACGATCGGCCGTCCCGAGAGGAGCTCCTGGAGCTTCGCGAACGCCACGAGCGAGCCCGAGAACGAGATGGAGCCGATCAGCGCCGAGAGGACGATCGAGACGGTCTCGTCGCTCGCCATCTCGCCGGTCGCGACGTGGAACTCCGCGAGCGCGACGAGCGCCGCGGCACCGCCGCCGACCCCGTTGAACAGGGCCACCATCTGCGGCATCGCGGTCATCTTCACCGTGCGGGCGCCGACGACCCCGACGACCGTGCCGATCAGGGCGGCGACCACGAGCAGGGCCCAGTTGCCGATCCCGTCGAGCAGGAGCGTCGTGACGATCGCGATCGCCATCCCGAGCCCGCCGACCCAGTTGCCCTTTCGCGCGTGCTTCGGCGACGAGAGCTGCCGCAGGGCGACGACGAAGCAGATGATCGCGGCGAGGTAGAGGAGCCCGATGACGTCGGGATCGGAGATCACGACGAGTCCTCGCGGCGCTCGTCGGGCCGGCGCTTGAACATCTCCAGCATCCGGTCGGTGACGAACCAGCCGCCGACGACGTTCGCGGTGGCGAGCACCATCGCAACGAAGCCGATCGCCTTCGTGAACCCGTCGTCCGCGTAGCCGAGGACGATGATCGCCCCGACGATCACGATCCCGTGGATGAAGTTCGTCCCCGACATGAGCGGGGTGTGGAGCATCGTCGGCACCTTCGAGATCACCTCGAAGCCGAGGAAGATCGCGAGGACGAGGATGGTCAGCTCGACGACGAGCCCGAGGTCGGTCATGCCGCCACCTCCGCCGTCGGATGGGTGACGCACGCGCCGGCGGTGATCTCGTCGTCGAAGTCGAGCGCGAGGTGGCCGCCGGGCGCGAGGTGCTCGAGGAGGGCGGAGACGTTGCGCGCGTAGAGCCGGCTCGCGTCCGCGGGCATCAACGACGGCACGTTCGTCAGTCCGACGATCATGACGCCCGCGTGCTCGATCTCGCGGCCCGGCTCCGTCAGGGCGCAGTTCCCGCCGGTCTCGGCGGCGAGGTCGACGATCACGGAGCCCTCGTGCATCGCGTCGACGACCCCGGCCGGGATGAGCGTGGGCGCCGGGCGGCCGGGCACGGCCGCGGTCGTGATCACGACGTCGAAGTCGGGGATCCTCGCCGAGAGGGCGTCCTGCTGGGCCTGCTGCTGCTCGGCCGTGAGCTCGCGCGCGTAGCCGCCCTCGGTCTCCTCTCCCTGCACGCCGAGGTCGAGGAAGGTGGCGCCGATCGACGCGACCTGCTCGGCCACGGCGGGGCGCACGTCGAAGGCGGAGACGACGGCGCCGAGGCGTCGCGCCGTGGCGATCGCCTGGAGCCCGGCGACGCCCGCTCCGAGCACGAGGACGCGGGCCGGCGCGATCGTCCCGGCCGCCGTCATCAGGAGCGGGAAGAGCTTCGGGCTGCGGTCGGCGGCGAGCAGCACCGCCTTGTACCCCGCGATCGTCGCCTGGGACGAGAGCGCGTCCATGGTCTGCGCGCGCGTCGTCCTCGGGATCGACTCCATCGCGAACGCGACGACGCCCTGCGCCCGGAGCCGCTCGATGCCGTCCGGGTCGCTCAAGGGCTGCAGGAAGCCGATCAGGACCGTGCCCGACGCGAGGCGCTCCACCTCGGACGCATTGGGCCCGGCGACGCGGACGACGGCTGCGCCGTCGGCCGCGGCCTC
>DASTKY010000139.1:0-3077 GCA_035715495.1 Gaiella sp.
CCGTGGGACGACCCCCGGCGAGGCGGGCGAGCTCACCGGTCTCGCGCTCGAGGCGCGCCAGCTTGGCCGCGAGGATCGCCACCCAGACGAGCACGACGAGGAGGAACACGCCGTACGCCGCCGCGACGTACTTCTCGCCCGAGCTCACGACGCGAGCGCCTCGCGCAGCGCGCGCAGGTTGGCGTCCGTCCGCTTCCCGGAGAGCTCGGCGCGGTACATCACGTACGCGAGGAGGGTGATCGCGGCCCAGGAGACGCAGAACGCGGTGAACATCGTGCCCGTCATCTGCGGCCCCTCCCGCGTGAACACCGTCGGGTGGATGAAGTCGTTCGCGAGCCGGATCGCGAAGAAGCTGACCGGGATCAGGGCGACGCCGAAGAGCGCGTAGACGGCGGAGATCCGCTCGCGGCGGGGGCCGGGCTCGATCGAGAAGCGCAGCATGAAGTACGCGCAGTAGAAGAGGAAGAGGACGAGGAAGAGCACGAGCTGGTTCGAGCTCCACGTCCACCAGACCCCCCACGACGCCTTCGCCCAGATCGCGCCGGTGACGAGCGTGAGGACGCCGAAGATCGTCCCCTGGTGGACGGCGGTGTAGCTCTCGAGGTCGTACCGCTCGTTCCGGGTCGTCAGCAGGCGCAGGCCCTTCCACGCGCCGAGGCCGAAGCCGGCGTACGCCGTGAGCGCGATCGGGACGTGGACGTAGAAGATCCTCTGGGAGATCCCCTGGTCGACGTCCTCGGGCGCGACGAAGAAGATCATCACGACCGCGGCGGCGCCGAGCGCCACGGCGAGCGCTGCGAGCAGGGCGAGCGAGGGCTTGGGCATGGTCATCGCGTGCGGGTCACTCCGTGACGACGTACTCGAACGCCGCCCACGAAAGTATCGCGAAGACGGCGTCGTAGAGACCCAGGAAGGCAAGGTACCGGCCCGGGTCGTCCGCGATGCTCGCCCCCACTCCGCCGACCACGAGCGGGATCGCGAGGGGCAGGAACAGGAGCGGCAGCAGCACCTCGCGGCCGCGGGCCGCGGCCGCCATCGCCGAGACGAGCGAGCCGACGGCGCAGATCCCGACGGACGCGAGCACGACCCCGAGGACGGACGGGGCGTCGAGCGGCGCGAAGAGGAGCGCGAAGGCGGGGAGCGCCACGACCTCGGCGACCGCGAGGAAGGCGAGGGTCGCGAGCGTCTTGCCGAGCCAGATCGCGCTCCGGTCGGAGGGCGCGAGGACGAGGCCGTCGAGCGCGCCTGCCTCGCGCTCGGGCGCCCATGCCCGGGCGAGCCCGAGGAGCGCCGTGAAGACGATCGCGATCCAGAGGAGCCCGTACGCCGCGTCGTCGCTCGCGTCCGAGGGAAGCGCGAAGTGGAAGACGACGAGCGTCGCGAGGACGAACAGCACCATGGCGGGCAGGGTGTCGCGAGCGCGGAGCTCGAGCCGCAGGTCCTTCCGCGCGAGGGCGGCGACGTCGGCGAGGTACGCGCTCATGCGACCCCGAGCGCGAGATGGCCGGTCGCGAGCGGGGCGAGGCGCTCGGGCTCGTGCGTCGCGACCACGACCGCGCGCGTCCGCCCCGCGGGCGCGAGCTCGTCGTCGAGGAGCGAGGCGCCGTCCGTGTCGAGCGCCGAGTACGGCTCGTCGAGGACGAGGAGCTCGGGCTCGTGGAGCAGCGCGCGACAGAGCGCGAGGCGCTGCGTCATCCCGCGCGAGAACGACCCGACCCTGCGGCTGCGCGCCTCCCAGAGGCCGAACCGCTCGAGGAGCATCCCGATGCGCTCGCGCCGCTCCGGGACGCGGTAGAGCCGCCCGTAGAGCTCGAGGTTCTCGAGCGCGGTCAGGTCGGCGTAGAGGTGCGAGTCGTGGCCGACGTAGCCGATCCGCGAGCGGTCGACGGACACCTCGACCGTGCCTCGGCTCGGCGCCGCGAGGCCGACCAGGACACGCAGGAGCGTCGTCTTGCCCGATCCGTTGGGCCCGGTCACGACGTGGAGATCGCCGCGGTCGACCGCGAGCTGCACGCCGCGCAGCACCGTGCGCTCGCCGTAGCGCTTCTCGAGCGCGTCGACCCGGATCACCGCGGGCTCGGTCACGACCCCGCCCACCCCGTGCCGCCGCCGGCCCCGCACCGCTGCTCGGGGAACCACCCCCAGGGGCACCCCCGGTGCCCTGACTTCAGCCTACGTCGCATCGAGTGACCCATGGGTGCCGGGATCGTGCCGGAAGTGCGCCGCCGCGGGGAGAGCGACGCATCACCGCCTCACGCCGCCCAGTTCGCGGGAAGCACGGGCGCCGGCCAGCCCGGCTCCGGCCGCCAGCGCTCCCACCCGTCGCCGAACGGGCTCTCCCACCGCTCGATCGCCGCGGCGACGCGCTCGCCTTCCGCGCGCACCCCGGCCGCGTCCTCACGGGCCATCGCGCCGACGGCCACCGCGACCTCGAGCTCGTCCTCGTCCTTCCAGCGCCACCGGCGCGGCGCGTCGCAGACGAGGTCGAGCAGCGTGTCCCCCGAGTCGCAGCCCTCCGCGTGCCACACGTGCGGACGCTCGAGGTTGACGTACCAGCTCTGGAACGTGCCGCCCTCGTCCCAGAAGAGCCAGACCGAGTGCGCGCCTGCGAGCGGCACGAGCATCACCAGCGCGTCCCCGCTCCACGGCCTGCGAACCGATCCGAGGTCGGACGAGAACCAGGCCGCGGGCTCGACCGCGCGCAGCGGGCGCCCGTCGGCGAGCACCGGGTCGGCCACCTCGGTGCCGGCGCGGAGCCAGCCCGCGACGTAGCCGTTGCGGATGCCGAGGAACCGCAGAGGTCGTGCACTGAGGAACGGGTCGTGCCCGAGGGCGCGGTACCGGACGACGAACGTCCGGCCGGCCTCCCACTCGAGCGGCGGGGAGCTCAGAGCAGCGTGTCCAGCGCGACGAAGGCGCAGAACACGATCGAGATGACGCCGTTCACGGTGAAGAAGGCGGCATCGAGCCGGCGCAGGTCGTTCGGCCGGACGATCGCGTGCTCGTAGACGAGGAGCACCGCGACCGCGACGACGCCGAGCCAGTACCAGACGTCGACGTCGAGCCCGAGGCCCGCC
>DASTKY010000140.1:0-7659 GCA_035715495.1 Gaiella sp.
CGGTCCGCGCTGAGGCCGAGCCGCTCGAGGCGGGCGCGGAGACGGGCACGACCCGGCGCCTCGCGGGCCGCGCGATGGCGCGGCGCGGGATGGGGAAGCTCGTCTTCCTCGACCTCGTCGATCGCTCGGGCCGCATCCAGGTGATCGCCGACACGGCGGTCACGGGCGAGCTCGACGTCCACCTGGGCGACGTGCTCGGCGTCGTCGGGCGGCCGGCGAAGTCGCGCCGCGGCGAGCCGTCGCTCCTCGCGGAGAGCGTCGAGCTGCTCTCGCGCAACACGCAGCCGCTCCCCGACACGTTCCACGGGCTGACGGACGTGGAGCTGCGCTACCGCAAGCGCTACCTCGACCTGCTGATGAACGAGGAGACACGCGAGACGTTCGTCACGCGTGCGAAGGTCGTCACGTCGGTCCGGCGCGCGCTCGACGAGTGGGGGTTCGTGGAGGTCGAGACGCCGGTCCTGCAGCCGCGCTACGGCGGTGCGTTCGCCCGTCCGTTCGTGACGCACCACAACGAGCTCGACGCCGACTTCTACCTCCGCATCGCGACCGAGCTGTACCTCAAGCGGCTGATCGTCGGCGGGCTCGAGCGCGTCTACGAGATCGGCAAGGACTTCCGCAACGAGGGCGTCTCGTTCAAGCACAACCCGGAGTTCACGATGCTCGAGTGGTACGAGGCCTACGCCGACTACGGGGACACGATGACCCGGATCGAGACGCTGGTCGAGCGGGTCGCGCGCGAGGTGCTCGGGACGACGAGGACGACGTTCCGCGGGCACGAGATCGAGCTCGCAGGCCCCTGGCAGCGGGTCCGCTTCGTCGAGGCGCTGGAGCGGCACGAGCTGTGGACGCGCGACGCCGACGAGCTGCGGGCGTGGCTCACCGAGCGCGACGTCGACACCGAGGCCGACAAGGACTGGACGCAGCTCGTTGACCACGCGTTCTCCCACTTCGTCGAGCCCGGCCTCGTGCAGCCGACGATCGTCCACGACTATCCGGTCGAGCTCTCGCCGTTCGCGCGGCCGACCGACGACGACCCGACCCTCACGGAGCGCTTCGAGTACTTCGCGGGCGGGATGGAGCTCGGGAACGCGTTCACCGAGATCAACGAGGCGGCGATGCAGCAGGAGCGCTTCGACCAGCAGTCGGGCCAGATCGAGGGCGAGCGCGGCGACCCGGACTACGTCGAGGCGCTCTCCTACGGAATGCCGCCGACCGGCGGGCTCGGCTTCGGGATCGACCGCTTCGTGATGCTCCTGACGGGCCGCGAGACGATCCGGGACGTCGTCCTCTTCCCGGCCCTGCGCCCCGTCTGAGACGGGGGATGGCGGCCGTCCGGGCCGTCCCTACACTGGGAGGCGTGCGCCGTCTCGTCCTCGCGATCGTCGCAGTGCTCGTGCTCGCCGCCGGCGCGCACGCTGCCGCGAACCCGGTCGTGACCGCGGTGAAGCGGACCGCGGACGTCCGCTCGTCGAAGCTCCGCATGACCGTGACGATCGCCGGCGGCGGCGCCCGGCAGACGATGACGGGGACCGGCGCCCAGTCGGGCGACGGCGTCACGCTCAGCATGCGGACGAGCGGCGGCGGCCGGTCCACCACGATCGACGCGGTGCTGCTGCGGCAGAACGGCTCGTACGTCATGTTCATGCGCTCTCCGGCGTTCGCGGCCCAGCTGCCCGCCGGCAAGACGTGGCTCCGCGTCGATCTCTCGCAGCAGGCGGCGAACGCCGGAGTCGACTTCTCGTCGCTCGTCGACACCGCGCGGACGCTCGCACCGCTCGAGAAGGGGCTCGTCTCGTCCAGGCGGCTCGGCCGGGAGACCGTGGCGGGGAAGGCCGCCACGCACTACCAGGCGGTGGTCGACCTGCAGCGCGCCGCGCGCGCGATCCCCGCGTACGCCGAGCAGATCGCGGCGGTGCAGCGGGCGACGGGCCTCAAGCTCGGCCGCACGACGCAGCACGTGTGGGTCGGGGCCGACGGCCGCGTCCGCCAGGTTCGCAGCTCGACCCCGACGGCGGGTCAGGGCGGCGTTCGCGCAACGGCGACGCAGACGATCACGTTTCTCGCCTACGACGTGCCCGTCAGGATCACCGCGCCGCCCAGGGCGCAGGTCTTCTCGCCCTAGCGCTCAGACCGCGCGGACGGCCGGGGTCTTCCAGCCCTGGCCGAGCTCCTGGGCGCGCTCGTGGTCGGGGCGGACGGCGACGTCCTCCTCCGGATGGAGCGCGCGGTGCTCGCGGAACCACGCGACCGCGCGGGCGATCCCCTCGTCGAGCGGCACCTGCGGGTCGTAGCCGAGGAGCTCGCGGGCGCGGGTCAGGTCGGCGACGTAGTGCGTCACCTCGCCGAGCAGCGACGGCGCGAGCGTCATCTGCGGCTCGACGCCGAGCTCGTGGGAGATCCGCTCCGCGCAGTGCACGAGCGTGTTCCCCTCGCCGTAGGCGAGGTTGATCGTCTCGTTGACGACGCGCCCCTCGGCGAGGCGCTCGATCCCGCGCGTGATCCCGTCGACGCAGTCGTCGACGAAGGTGAAGTCCAGCGTCTTGTCGCGGCCGCCGTAGATCGTGATCGGCTCGCCGCGCGAGAGCGAGTGGATGAAGAGCGGGATGACGCGCACCATCCGGTGCAGGTCGTTGTCGTAGCGGCCGTAGACGTTCGAGAAGCGGAAGACGAGATAGGGGAGGCCGTAGCAGCGCGCGTACGAGTAGACGAAGGCCTCGCCGGCGATCTTGGACGCCGAGTACGTGCTCTCCGTGTAGGCGAAGTCGGCGGCGCGCTCGTCGTAGCCCTCGAAGCGGTGGACGTCGCCGTACACCTCGCGGCTCGACGAGAAGACGATGGGGATCGACCCCTGGCGCGCGTACTCGAGGACGTTGAACGTCATCACGGCGTTCTCGAGGGCGCGGTGCGGCTCGCCGACGAGCTGGTGCACCTTCGCGTGCGCCGCGAGGTGGACGACGAGGTCGGCCTGCGGGTACTCGACGCCGTTGATCCCGCCGGGGAACGGCGCGTAGTGGCCCGCGAGGTCCTGGAGCAGCGTCGGGAACGCGTCCGTCCAGGTGTTCAGCCGCTTGTCGACGCCGAACACCTCGTGGCCGTCGGCGATGAGACGGAGGGCGAGGTTCGTCCCGATCTGGCCGGACGACCCGGTGATCAGGACCCGCATGCGCTTCCCCTCCCTGTTGCGCCCGCCCGCATGACCCGCGAAGGCTACAGGCCCGCTCGGCGGTGGCTCGGGCGCGACGGCGACCTCGGGGCCGTCGGGTACGATCACTCTTGCCTTCGACCCGGAGCCGGCGCACCGCAGACTCCGGATCACGCGGAAAGGAGGGTCGAGGCCAGGTGTTCGAGCGCTTCACAGAGCGGGCCAGGCAGGTCGTCGTCCTCGCCCAGGACGAAGCACGCGCCCTGAAGCACAACTACATCGGGACCGAGCACATCCTGTTGGGGCTCCTGCGCGAGGAGGAGGGTCTCGCCGCGCGCGTGCTCGAGCAGCTCGACATCACCGTGGAAGAGGTGCGCGCGCAGGTCGCCCGCATCGTCGGCCAGGGCGACGAGGTCACGACCGGCCAGATCCCGTTCACGCCGCGCGCGAAGAAGGTCCTGGAGCTCGCGCTCCGCGAGGCCCTCTCGCTCGGACACAACTACATCGGCACCGAGCACATCCTGCTCGGGCTCGTGCGCGAGAACGAGGGCGTCGCCGCGCGGATCCTGCTCGACTTCGACGCCGACGCCGAGAAGATCCGCAACGAGATCATCCGCATGCTCTCCGGGCCGGGCCGCCGCCAGTCGGGGCAGCCGAGCTCGGGCGGGCAGGGCGAGAAGACGAAGAACTCGAAGCTGCTCGACCAGTTCGGGCGGAACCTCACGAAGCAGGCCACCGAGGGCAAGCTCGACCCCGTCGTCGGCCGCCAGACCGAGATCGAGCGCGTGATGCAGATCCTCTCGCGCCGCCAGAAGAACAACCCGGTGCTGATCGGCGAGCCGGGCGTCGGCAAGACCGCCGTCGTCGAGGGCCTCGCCGCGCGCATCGCGACGAACCAGGTGCCCGAGCTCCTGAAGTCGAAGCAGATCTACACGCTCGACCTCGCCGCGCTCGTCGCGGGCTCGAAGTACCGCGGGGAGTTCGAGGAGCGCCTGAAGAAGGTGATGAAGGAGATCACCCAGCGCGGCGACATCATCCTGTTCATCGACGAGCTCCACAATCTCGTCGGCGCAGGCGCCGCCGAGGGCGCGATCGACGCGGCCTCGATCCTCAAGCCGGCCCTCGCCCGCGGCGAGCTGCAGACGATCGGCGCGACGACGCTCGACGAGTACCGCAAGTACCTCGAGCGGGACGCGGCCCTCGAGCGGCGGTTCCAGCAGGTCCGCGTCGAGGAGCCGTCGATCGACGAGACCGTCCAGATCCTCCGCGGCCTCCGCGACCGCTACGAGGCGCACCACCGCGTGAAGATCTCCGACGAGGCGCTGCAGGCGTCCGCGGTGCTCGCCGACCGCTACATCCAGGACCGCCACCTCCCCGACAAGGCGATCGACCTGATCGACGAGGCGGGCTCGCGCGTCCGGATCCGGACGATGTCCGCGCCGCCGCGCTACCGCGAGCTCGAGGAGGAGATCGAGACCGTCCGCTCCGACAAGGAGGCGGCGATCGAGGCCCAGGAGTTCGAGAAGGCCGCGTCGCTGCGGGACAAGGAGCGCAAGCTCACGCAGAAGAAGAAGGAGCTCGAGGAGCGCTGGCGCAACGAGGCCGACGAGGAGCAGCCGGAGATCGGCGAGGACGAGATCGCCGACATCGTCTCGATGTGGACGGGGATCCCGGTCTTCAAGCTCACCGAGGCGGAGTCGCAGAAGCTCGTCCGGATGGAGGAGGAGCTCCACAAGCGCGTCATCGGCCAGGAGGCCGCGATCGTCGCCGTCTCGAAGGCCATCCGCCGCGCCCGCGCGGGGATCAAGGACCCGAAGCGGCCGACGGGCTCGTTCATCTTCCTCGGCCCCTCGGGCGTCGGGAAGACCGAGACCGCCCGGACGCTCGCCGAGTTCCTCTTCGGCGACGAGGACGCGATGATCCAGGTCGACATGTCGGAGTACATGGAGAAGCACTCCGTGTCCCGGCTCGTCGGCTCGCCTCCCGGCTACGTCGGCTACGACGAGGGCGGCCAGCTCACCGAGGCGGTCCGCCGCAAGCCGTACTCCGTCGTCCTCCTCGACGAGATCGAGAAGGCCCACCCGGACGTCTTCAACATCCTCCTCCAGATCCTGGAGGACGGGCGGCTGACCGACGCCCAGGGCCGCAAGGTCGACTTCCGCAACACGATCGTCGTGATGACCTCGAACATCGGCGCGTCCCAGATCTCGAAGAACCAGTCGCTGGGCTTCGCGATCGGCGACGAGCAGGGGCTCACCTACGACGACATGAAGTCCCGCGTGATGGGCGAGCTGAAGAAGGTCTTCCGGCCCGAGCTGCTCAACCGGATCGACGAGATCATCGTCTTCCACAAGCTCGAGAAGGACGAGATCCTCCGGATCGTCGACATCAAGATGAAGCGGCTCCGCACGCAGATGGCGGTGCACGGCGTCTCGGTCGAGCTGACCCCGGAGGCCAAGGAGCTCCTCGCCGAGGAGGGCTACGACCCGGCGATGGGCGCACGCCCGCTCCTGCGCGCGATCCAGCGCCTGATCGAGGACCCGCTCGCCGACTTCATCCTCGGCCGCGAGCTCTCGGAGGGGTCGACGATCGTCGTCGACCGCCGCGAGGACGCCGGCCCGGACGACCCGAAGGTCGAGATGCGGGTCATCGAGGGCGAGGCCCGGCCCGAGCCGGTCACGGTGCCGCCGGACGAGCCGGCCGCCGTCGCGGACGAGCCCGACGAGTCCTAGGGCGTCTCGCACCCCGGGTGTACGGTCATCCGTACGCCCGGGGCGCGGGGCGTGTCGTAGCGTCCTTCCCGTCGCCGCCGAGCGGGCGGCACGAGCGCGGGAGGACCCATGAACGCAGCATCCACGACCGGCGCGCGCTACCGCGACGCCCTGCCACAGCTGAGCCGCTCGCCGTTCCTCACGGACGGCGGCATCGAGACGACCCTCATCTTCCACGACGGCCTCGACCTGCCGCACTTCGCGGCGTACGACCTGCTCACCCGCGAGGGCGGCGAGGACGCGCTCCGGCGCTACTTCGAGCCCTACGTCGCCGTCGCGCGCGAGCGGGGCGTCGGGATCCTGCTCGAGACGCCGACCTGGCGCGCCAACCCGGACTGGGCGGAGCTGCTCGGCCACGGCCCGGAGGAGCTCGCGGAGCTCAACCGTCGGGCGGTCGGCCTCGTCGAAGCCGTGCGCGCGGGACAGGAGACGGGCGAGACGCCGATCGTGATCTCGGGCTGCATCGGCCCGCGCGGCGACGGCTACGTCGTCGGCGAGGCGATGAGCGCCGAGGAGGCCGAGGCCTACCACGCGCTCCAGATCGGGACGTTCGCCGAGACGGCGGTCGACCTCGTCAGCGCGATCACGATGACGTACGCGGACGAGGCCGTCGGCATCGTGCGCGCGGCGCAGGCCGTCGGCCTTCCGGTCGTGATCTCGTTCACGGTCGAGACGGACGGCCGGCTCCCGAGCGGGCAGCCGCTCCGCGAGGCGATCGAGGAGGTCGACGCGCGCACGGACGGCGTCGTCGCGTACTTCATGGTCAACTGCGCCCACCCGTCGCACTTCTACGACGTCCTCGAGCCGGGCACGGGGTGGACCGACCGGATCTGCGGGTTGCGCGCCAACGCGTCGCGGATGAGCCACGCGGAGCTGGACGAGGCGGAGGAGCTGGACGAGGGCGACCCGGAGGAGCTCGCGAACGAGTACGTCGCCCTCCGTGAGCGGCTCCCGCGGCTGACCGTGCTCGGCGGCTGCTGCGGCACCGACCATCGGCACATCGCCGCGATGAGCGCCGCGTGGCACTGAGCGGCGCGGCGCCGCAACTGCGTACCCTGACGGCCATGGAGGTCCGCCACGCCCAGCCCGCCGACTACGGTCGCGTGATCGGCCGCGTCAACGCCTGGTGGGGCGGCCGCGACATGGCGCCGATGCTCCCGCGCCTCTTCTTCGTGCACTTCGAGGGGACGAGCTACGTCGTCGACGACGAGGACGGCCAGCTGGCGGCGTTCCTGATCGGCTTCCTCTCGCAGACGCGGGACGACGAGGCCTACATCCACTTCGTCGGCGTCTCCCCCGAGCACCGCGGCTCGGGGCTCGGGCGGCTCCTCTACGAGCGGTTCTTCGAGGACGTGCGCGCGCGCGGGCGGACGACCGTCCGCTGCGTCACCTCGCCGGTGAACGAGGGGTCGATCGCGTTCCACCGCTCGCTGGGGTTCGAGGTCGAGAAGTCGCCGACGGACTACGACGGCCCCGGCGAGGACCGCGTGCTGTTCGTCAAGCAGCTCGCGTAGAGGAGGGCCAACCGGCGGGCCGGTACACGGCCGTTCGCTACCGTCGTTCATTCCCATGTCGGGGCCGTTCATGTCCGTCGCGACCCGCCCGCGCCGGCGCGGCAGGCGCGCGCTCGTCGTCACCGCCGCCGTCCTCGTGGTGGTCGTCGCCCTCGCCGCCCTGGTCGGCCTCGTCGCTCTGCTCGAGCGGGACAACCTGCCGCGCGGGACGACCATCGGCGGCGTCGCC